>JBDTMN010000006.1 GCA_039934295.1 Candidatus Taylorbacteria bacterium
CTTCTTTTTCCTTAGCGGTTACCGCCAACTCATCCGCAGTCACAGCCAGCTTTCGTCTCACCTCCTCTTTTTCCTTCGCAGTCACGGCAAGTTCTTCCGCGGTCACAGCCAATTTTCGTCTGACCTCTTCTTTTTCCTTAGCGGTTACCGCCAACTCATCCGCAGTCACAGCCAGCTTTCGCCTCACCTCTTCTTTTTCTTTGGCAGTGAGGGCGAGTTTTTTATCGGTCACCGCCAGCCTGCGCCTCACCTCCTCTTTTTCTTTAGCGGTTACAGCGAGCTTATTGGCTTTGATTTTAAGCTCCCTTGCCGTAACTTCCAACTTGCGACGAATACTTTCCTTTTCACTTGCGGTCACAGCGAGCTGTCTTGCTTTCAGGCTAAGCTTTTCTGCCGTCACCTCTAGCTTGCGCCGAACACTTTCCTTTTCCCTAGCGGTTACGGCAAGTTGTTTTGCTTTCAGTTTTAGTTCTCGTGCCGTTATCTCCACTCTTCGTCTAACGCTCTCCTTCACCTTGGCGGTTTCGGCGAGTCTGTGGGCTCTTTTCTTTAGTCCTTTTGCCTTCACCACCAACTTTCGCCTGACACCCTCCTTTCCACGAGCGGTTACCGCGAGCTTGCTGGCTCTTTGTTTCAGTCCTTTTGCAGTCACTACCAACCTTCGTCTGGCGCCCTCTTTTTTCTTGGCAGACACGGCGAGCTTAGTGGCTTTCAGACGAAGCTTTTTTACCGGCACTTCTAGCTTTCGTCTGACGCTCGCTTTTTCCTTGGCAGATACGGCGAGCTTAGTGGCCTTCAGACGAAGTTTTTTTACCGGCACTTCAATTTTTCGCTTAACAATTTCTTTTTCCGATTTTTTTCTTCTATTTTTCATGCTTCCAATTATTATGCCTTATTATATTCTCGATCCAATAATAAAACAATGAGTTGTGGAGTTACTATTCGTCAAGGGGGGAGCTTGGGCGCTGTGACTCTACTGGGAGTCTCGGCAACGCCGCGTGGCTTTCAGGTTTACTCGAAATATTAATTTCTCGTAAACATTGAAAGCCTTTCGACTCCCGGACGCAGAGCCCCCAGCTCTGCTTAGAGTCACAGCGTAAATCACTACGCTCATTTCGCTGTGACTCTACCGGGAATCGAACCCGGATTTATTGCTTGAAAAGCAACTGTCCTAACCATTAGACGATAGAGCCGATCAAAATACATAAAAAATATAGCATATACTGATAAAATCACAAACATCCTTTATTGAACTCCTTTTAACAGTAAGGTATACTGTAACTATGAGTTCAAATATTCACCTTAAGGAAGCAGCTATTTCTTTGCGAAGAAGTGGCTTAAGCTATAATGTGATTCGCAAACGATTAAATATTAAGTCAAAAGGCACTTTAAGCTTTTGGTTTAAAAATTTAGAATTATCAGCGGTACAAAGAAAAAAGCTTAGAAAGAACAATCATCTCTCTTACGTAAGAGGATTACGCAAGGCAAACACAAAGCGAACTCTCAGAATAAAAAATGAAAATATTAATGCAGGAAAAGAAGGAGAAAAACTAATCGGGCAATTATCTAAAAGGGATTTATTGCTCATAG
The DNA here is from genome assembly GCA_039934295.1 of Candidatus Taylorbacteria bacterium. NCBI lineage: Bacteria > Candidatus Tayloriibacteriota > Candidatus Tayloriibacteriota bacterium. The sequence goes on from JBDTMN010000006.1 coordinate 1,591, forward strand.
GTGCAGCTTTATACTGGGGTGAGGGAACGAAATCTCAAAAAAGAACCTCTGCCTCCCTAGTGTTCAGTAATTCTGACCCCAAAATGGTTAGAGTTTTTATGATGTTTATTAGAAAAATATTATTAATAAAGGAAGAAAAGATTCGTTCGGGAATCCATCTATATTCAAACATTTCAGAAGAAAAAGCTAGAATTTATTGGTCGAATATTACAAACCTTCCAAAAGATCGATTTTATATCGTCACTCAAGTAAGTAGGGCAAGTCAAAATAAGAGACCATTTAATAGTTTACCTTTTGGCACTATTGCGATAAAAATTAATAGTAGAATACAATTTTATAAAATATTAGGGATGATTAAAGGTCTGTCCGAAAATTTTTTGTAAAAAACACAAAAAATGGTATTGTTTGAATCAAGGAAAGGTGGCTGAGTGGTTGAAAGCGCATGACTCGAAATCATGTAGGGTCGAAAGGCCCTCGAGGGTTCAAATCCCTCCCTTTCCGCAATGATTCGTGCAAAACAACCCTTCGGTTGTTCTAGCGACTCATCATTGTGAGATGAGGGAGGGATGAGAAAGACGCAGCGGATGCCGAGCTAGCAAGCGAGGTCGCGAGTCGGGGTAGCGGAAATTTTCGAGCGACGGCGAGAAAATTATCTGTGACCAAATCCCTCCCTTTCCGCAGTTAGGAAATAAATCGTCAATTTACTTTAGTTTTTGAAAAAAAGATCCTATGAATCCACAAGAGAGACCCAATGATTTAAAACGATTAATTAAATCGGAGTCAATAAAGGAGAATCACATAGATCAACCCCCGTCTTCTGAACAAATAGGCAAGCAAGTGTCTAGGAGTGTTGAAAATACATCTGAACAGCTTGATAAAGTTCGCCATGAGATTAATATTGCAGAGCAAAATCAGCCATCAGACCAAAAGGAGATTGCTGTCCCTCAAAACCAAAGGGAAACAATTACAATAGGGAATAAGCAATATATTGTTGAATATGTTCCAAAAGATGCAATTTATCCTGGTTTTGGTAATTCAAGTGGAAACATAGCCACAGTAAGAAAGGATTTACCACCTCGCGTCAGAAACTTTGTTAAAGCACACGAATTGTACCATTGTCAGGATGAAGCTACTTGGGGAGGTTGGATTGGAAGAGAAATCAGGGCAAATCTAGTTCCAGGACTAAAGGATCCTGCCGGTTTACTTGCAACGGCTTGGGCAACGCTTTCGGATTTGGATAGAATCAAATTTTATTTGAGACGCATAAAAAGAGGCTACTAAATATGCTTATCACCCCAACAAACTGGAGTTTGTAAGGATGATGTAGTAACATGTGACTATGGGTAGGGTAAAAACAGCAAAGCAAATGGAGCGACATCTCAAAGGAATGGCGAATCACTATCGTATTCAGATTCTTTTGATTATTGCATCAAATGAGAGCATCACTCTTGATAAAATCATAGAACAAATTAATGCAAACGAAAAAACTATTGGAGAGCATACGCGGCGTCTCCACAGTGCGGGTCTTATCAGCAAGAAATATCGAGGACATTTTGTCGAACATACTCTGTCGCCATATGGCAAAACATTTGTTAGTTTCCTAAAATCATTTCAACGACTCTAAAACATACCCTTAAATACTCCAGTATTTAAGGGTATGTTACTTTCGAAATATTGTGTGTCAATTAATCACAATACATTTATGCTTTATCTCAAAAAGCCCAAAGATTTTGCAAAAAAATTTGATGTGGCAGCATGTTTTTTTGAGTGCAATGGAGAGTTTCTCATTCTCCATCGCCACAATCATAAATCGGAAGGGGATAAATGGGGATTGCCTGCAGGCAAAATAAACTCCGGAGAGACTCCCGTCGACGGGGCTTTGAGGGAAATTTACGAAGAGACGGGAAATAGAGTAAGGAAAGAGAATCTTGTTTTTTTTAGAAAAATGTATGTGCGATATCCCGATTTTGATTTCGACTACTATCTTTTTTCGATTGCGCTTACAGAAAAGCCGCAAGTTACTTTGAGTGAAAGAGAACATAAGGACTCGAAGTGGGTAACTCCCAAGGGAGCATTGTCAATGAATCTTATGAGGGATTTCGATAGTACGGTGAGGCTTTTCTTCTGTATCAAGTAATTGGCATTATAAAAAAGCCCGCGGTATCTGCCGGGGCTTCGAACCTCAAGTTCATCTCCATGGATTTGCTCGCTCTTCATCAACCATGATGATTGTTTTCTGTGTGACGTCAGAAATAATCTCCGCCTCGTTTTCAGCAAATCCAAAACACTCGCCGGGTTTGGGATATCCATGCTCTCTCCACCAGCGGGCCGCACCTGGTGCGGCACGCTCCAGAATTGCGATTGCCTCGTCTTGAGGAACACTAAAGCCAAAACGATTCAATGTTGCTTTTTCACCGCTTAGGACGCCTTGATCCATTCCGCTATCGGGATAGCCGACGAAGGGATGACAAGGCAGGACCATGCCGACCCATTCTTGACGAACATCGATCGGAGGTTCACCACAGGGGACTCTCGTGATTTTGATGAGACCAGTCGCTTCAGTTTTTGGCATAATGAATCCTTGGGGTACGTTTGTGTGACTCATTCGAGTATATGCCGACAAAAAAAACGGTCAAGGGATAAAACTGACTATTTCGCCTTAAGAAACAGATAGATATCTTCAAGAGCCCTGACCGCGTCGCCGGCGGCGATGTTGTTTTGGTGATAGAGACTGTCCGTGCAATCTCCGGCAGCCCAGACACCGGCGATACTCGTCCGCTGATTGCGAGGGTCGATTATGATATGTCCCCATTGGTCGAGCTTCACGACGTTCTTCGCAAAATCTGTAGTGGGAATGGACCCGATTTCAACGAAAATTCCGGTCAAAGGAATCTCCTTCACTTCGGGAGTTTCGGTTGATTTATAGACGAGCGAAGAAACGAATTTGTCTCCCTTGATTTCAACTATTTGAACATTCGTAAGAGCAGTCATCTTCGGATTCTCGAGAATTTTTTTTACCGTTATCGGGTCCGCTCTGAATTCCGTGCCTCTGTTAAAAAGGGTGACGCTTTTGGCGTAAGCCAAAAGCTGGGCGGCCGACTCAAAAGCCGCGTTCCCGCCCCCAATAACCGCCACATCTGCCCCCGCAAAAAGAGGCCCGTCGCACGATGCGCAATAGGTAATGCCTTTGTTCTCGAATACATCCGCTCCGGGAATGCCTTCCAATTTTTTTCGATGGCTTCCGGTCGTTACGAGGACAGTCCTCGCGGTGTATTCTCCCTTGTCAGTTTCGATTGTGAAAGCGCCGTCTTTATTTTTAAGAATTTGCTTTACGGATTCACCTGATTTTATTTCCACGATGTCGTTAGCATAAGCTCTCAGATGTTCTTCCAAGTTTTTAGCGAAATCCATTCCCTTGATAGAGACAGTGCCTATCCAGTTTTGGATATCGTCCGAAACAGTGCTCTGGTTTTCGAAATTTTTTGTGATGAAGACAGTCGAAAGCCGTTTCCTGGAAGCGTATACGCCAGCCGAGACCCCAGCAGGTCCTCCGCCTAAGATTGCAAGATCGTACATGATGATAAGTTAAAAGTGCAAAGTATAAAGTATAAAGTAGAATCTGATTATAGCAGAAGATGCAGAAAAGCCGAAGAGTTGACGCATTCGTATAGAAAGGTAGGATAAGACGAACTTTTGTACACCAATCACAACTAAACTGACAGAAAATATGCCACAAATTTGCAATTACATTACTTTTCGGGTCTCAAGCGAAGGCACAGTTGGAAGGGAGCGGACCTTCAGAAAGACTATCGACGTCCCATGTGAAAATCCGTACTTGCAGGGAAACGTATTCTTCGAGTTTGCAGGTAAGGGGATGGTCAAAGTGGAGCGCTCCAAAAAGCACGGTCGAAGATTCTATTTTCACTTCTGCGTCGAGAATGTTTTCAGGTTCCTCGATTATTGCGAGGCGGCGAAAAAAACAATCGGATGGGAAGAGGTATTTTCGGAAAGAGTCAGAAACACTAGAATCCGGAGTTGCGTTTGACTCCGGATTTTTCTTTTTTTCACACAAACTATCAATTAACAACTATCAACTTCTTCTACTTGAGTTTCGATCTTCGGAGGAATGCCGGCACAGCGCCCCAATCGTCATCGCTGTCGTCCACAACGGGGGTTATTTTCTTTTCTTCTAACTTTATCTCTTTTAAGTTCACCGTATTGAAGCTTGTCGCAGTCGGGATAGAGTTGTAAATTTTCCCTTTTTTCTCCTCCTTGTTTTCGCCTTCGCCTTGAAAGAGAGTGGCTTTCTTGAACGTCCCGTCCGGAAAGCCAGAGGCGATTACCGTTACTTTGACTTCATTTTTCTTCAGTTTGTCGTCGCGAACGGTGCCGAATATGACTTTTGAGTTCGGATCGATTGATTCTGTAATAATTTTTGCAGCGTCCTGAATTTCAAACATCATAAGGTCATCTCCGCCGGCAATCGAGAAGAGTACGCCCTTTGCCCCGTGTATGGAAATGTCGAGAAGAGGGGAGTTGATAGCGAGTTTAGCCGCTTCTTCCGCTCTTTTTTCACCCGACGCCATTCCGATTCCCATTAGGGCGGAACCTGCGTTATCCAATATCGCTCTCACGTCCGCAAAGTCCACATTGATGATTCCCGGATTGGTGATAAGGTCAGATATGCCTTCTACCGCTTGTTTTAATATTTCATCCGACATCTGGAAGGCCGCCTTAGCGCTCGTGTCCTTGCTCACAATATTTAGAATCCGATCATTCGGAATGACGATCAGTGCATCAACCGATTTTCGAAGTTCTTCGAGCCCTTGGTCGGCGAATTTCATTCTTTGCTGACCTTCGAAGAAAAACGGCTTAGTGACCACTGCAACAGTCAAGATATTCATTTCTTTCGCAATTTTAGAAACAACCGGCATTCCGCCCGTTCCTGTTCCTCCTCCTTCTCCCCCCGCAATGAAAACCATATCAGCTCCTTTGATTGCTTCCTGGATTTCCTCTTTTGTTTCCTCTGCGGCGCGTTTCCCAAGCTCGGGATTCATACCGGTTCCCAATCCGCGGGTCAAGTTTTTTCCAATATGGATTTTTCTCTTCGCGAGAGAATTATGCAGGTCCTGCGCATCGGTGTTTACCGCGATAAATTCAACTCCCTTTACTTTCGAGTTGACCATATGGTTCACGGCATTTTTTCCGGACCCGCCGATACCGATAACCTTAATTCTTGCGAAAGCTTCTACTTCTGGTGATATGTTTGGCATGGCAATTTTGGCTTATAGCTGTTAGCTTTTAGGCGCTTGCTTGAATAGAAATCTGCAGTTAAAAAACAAGTCAGCGCTACACTAGCAATCTCACTTAATGGGGCTATCATAGCAGAAGTGCTATTAAAAAGAAAAGGGGTTGACAGAAGCAGGAAGTATATATTGTAATATTATCATTTTTTCCATTAAACTGGTTGAAATTTTATGCAGAATCATCCGCAAGAAATAAGCTTTCAGCTTTTAGCTGTTAGGAATGAATATCAAAGCTAAAAGCTGGAATCTTACAGCTGGTAGCTCCTAGGGGAGAAACTGTTTTACCCATCCGACAACAGTTTTTGCCAAAGACTTTAGAAATCTGAGACCTCGCTTTATTCCGATAGCGTCTTCAAGAGTATTGGTGAAGCCCAAAAGGCACAGACCGTAAGCTACAGCGAAAACAACGTTTCGGACGGGCGACTTCATATTTCCCTGAATCGCCAGATCCGAGACCTTCGAAGGGAGCTTCAAGGACCGCATTGCAAATTCGGGGATGGTGTTTAAGAGCGAGCCACCGCCGATGAACACGATGCCTGCGGGCAGGAGACCGTCTCTTCCGATTTTTTTTAGGTGATTTTCTATGAGCTCAAAAATATCGCTCAATCTCGCGTCAATGATTTCTTCCATTTTTTTCTTTGGGTGCTCGCCACCATCTCTCCTATCGCGCTTTGCGGACTCGGCATCCTCGAGAGGAATTTTAAAGCCGAGGGCGATGTCATTGGTAATATCGGTTGAGCCTATGGGAAATACCTCGAGAGATATGGGGATGTCGTTTTCGTAGACTACCACTGAAACCGTTTCTGAGCCGATATTTGCAAGGACACAGCCGGCGATTTTTTGCAATTTGTTTATTGTGACAAGGCTTGCCGCGATCGGCGAGGCGATGAGATCTTCGGCCTCCACACCGAGCTCTTCCAGGCATAGAATTATGTCGTTTACATGTTGTTCGAGACAGGTTATGAAGAGAGTCTTAACGTCAAGCTTTGCCGCCTTCATGCCATGTGGACGTCCCCAGACCGTTTTTCCGTCAATCTTGAATTGAAGGGGAATGGTGTGGATAATTTTGCGATTCAAAGAAATTTGTCGCGGAATTTCCTTTTCGCTCGCGGCAATGGCATGGCTCACATCAAGATCGGTAATCTCGCTGTCGGCGCGCGATATCATGATGCTTCCGTGCGATATGCGACTCTCGAGACCGATTCCTCCAAGAGCGACGTACGCCTTTTTGATTTTAATTCCCGAGCTCTTTTCGGCCTGACGGATGGCAAGACCAATGCTTCGCGTTACCTCGGCGGAATTCACGATATAACCGTTGCGAAGTCCTTTGGATTCAGAAAATCCTGCTCCCAGCACGCGAGGAAAACCCTTCTCCGCGATGCCTCCCGCTTCGCAGACGAGTACTTTGACCTCGTAAGAACCAATATCTATTCCAATTGAAATGTTGCGTGCCATAGATTGTCAACTAATCACAGATAACAAATTATTGAATAACCTATAACCGAACTTTTAAAATCCTGAATTGATTTTTCAGTTACGTTTCGGTTATTTTTTGTGAGTGAGAAAATTAAATCCCGAATTTTTTTCGGACTACAACTTCCTCACTCTCCATTCTACTACTATGAGTGAAACCTTTCAAATGCGTGAGTGCGTGGATAAAGAGAAATCCGGCAAAATTTTTCTCATTTCTTTCAAAAAGTTTTGCTTCACGTTTTGCTCTCGCGAGATTTAAAAAAATTTCTCCCTCTTGTTCGCTTAAAGGGAACGCGAGGACATTGGCCGGCTTGTTTTTACGGCGATAGCGAAGGTTGAGCTTGCGAGAACGGGAGTCGCCCACAATCACGAGACTAAGTAAATATGATTTTCCTAACACGGAATTTTTCATGCCCGAAAAAGGCAAGCCCGGAAGCTTGCCTTTTGTGGTGTTGGTTATGGAAAAGTGGCTGGAAGTATTCTGCATAAAACTTATGCGTTTGGACGCTATTCAACTTAGTTCGACGAAGTCAGACAGTCTATGAGGCGACGATGAAATGCGCCAAAATCAAAAGTTTCTCATTTATCTTCGAGAGGGTTTCTCAACAATTTTTCCCAGCTTAATAAGTTCGTCCATTTCTTCTCTTTTTCTCAGCTTTTTCAAGGCTCTTTTTTTCTTGGTGTAGGGCGAGGGGATTCGTTCGGAATAGCGCAAAGACCGCACGCGATTCAAAACACCAGAGCCTTGCACGCGTTTAGTAAACCTTCGCAAAAGGTTGATGTTATTTTCATTGCTGTTTTTCTCCACCTGAATATTTATCATGCATTGCATCCTACCATAGGAGAGGGAAAAGTCCAAGAATAGGTGTTAGGTGTAAGGTGTAAGGTGTAAGGTGTAAGGTGTTAGGTGTTAGCTTTTCGATAATACTTCGAGGGTGAGGAGGGTAACTGTCCAAAGAGACTCTTTGGACACAAAGTCCTATATTTTATAGATATTCTCATTCACTTCTTGCTCAGAGCCGAAAGCTTCCTTTCTCGCAAAACGATAGAGTACATATTGTGCCGAAATGTTTCCTAAGTCTGTAGCCTGACGGCTTGCTTCCTCACTATAAACGCGCATAAGACCTCCTACCATTTTACCTGTATTACCAAACTGAGCCAAACCAAGACTAATAGATCCAATTGCCAGTTGGGCAATACTATTTACAGAGTTCGCACCGATGCTTAGAATCAACGACTTCTTAAATGTTTCAGATTTACTGACATTATTAAGCTTTCTCATCTCTTCCAGCATTAACTTATAAGAATGATCTGTTCCAAATTTATCAAGGAAAATAAACCACGTGTATCGTAATTTTGTTTTAAGATAATAGCCATAAGCAACAAGACCTATTACAAATACTACGAATAGTACGAGCGAACTATTCAAAATAATTTCATAGCCGGTAGAACTGTTAAATATAGGTACGAAAATCATTATTACTAAACCGAAAGCAACAATAATCACCGCAATAGGTACAAAGTAATACTGTAGCCAGAGTTTAATACGGAAGTCAATAGCTGGCCAAAATAATTTTCTCGCTATTTTCCAACTTTCCGATGGGGATAGATTCTTTTTGTCGAAAAATGAGTCAATCCATATTTGCTTCTCGATTTTGAATATAAAACGAATAATTTGACTATAAATTACTGCTAGAATCAAGTATACGGCAAGGGCTTCGAAATAAATAAATTTTTGATCCTGTGAAAATGAATTGAAGTCATAAATCAGGTTAAGCACGTAAGATACTACGATAAGTAATAAATACGGCCAAGTGATGAGCAGTATCCTTTTAAACAGTGCTGATTTTCTAAGCTTAAGCTGTCGCCCTATTTCCTCAAATATTTCTTTGTAAGTTGGAGGTAGGGTTGTATTGCTTATTTGCATAAAATTCTGTTTCTTTAATATGAGCTAATAAATAAATCATACAATGCTTATCAATATTCCCTTTATTCAACCTAGAAGCTAACACCTAACACCTAACACCTAACACCTAACAGCTAACAGCTACCCCTTTATCTTCTTCAAATATTCCGCAAGTCTAGCTATTGGAATCGTTTCTTGGCAACGCGTAGCCATATCACGAACAATGATGCTTCCTTCGAGCGCCTCCTTCTGGCCCATGATAATCGAATAGGGCACTTTCAATCTTTCGGCGACCTCGAGCTGGGGTGCTAATTTGTCTTTGACGAGGCCCTGCGCCAGAGGGATTTTTTCCTTACGCAGGATTTCCACGATTTCAAGGCTCTTCAATTTTGCCTCAAAGCCGAGCTGGATAAAATAAATTTTGGCGGATTTAAATTTTCTCTTCAGCTTTTTTACACTGCCGGTTCCTTTTTTGTAATGGACGAAAATGCCCGCCGCTCCGAGCTCTTTTTTGTAACCGATTTTTTTGGAAAGACTGTTATAGCGGAGGCCAACTGCAAGGGTGGTTCCCGTGTCGGTGTCTTTAATCGAAAAAATAGTTCCCATGCAAAGCTTTCTTGAATGGAGAAGGTCGGTGCTGATTTTGTAGGGAATTTTCAAAGTCTCCAGATATTCCAGAACCTCTCCGAAATGTTTTCTCGCGGTTTCCGAGAGCGAGTCGATGGGGTGCGGGGCATTTCCTTTCTGTGATTGGCATTTCTCGTTATCGCAAAGCAGAACGTCGAAGGGGTCGTCCTTGAGTGCCTGACGGCAATGAGCGGAAAGCGTATTTATATTTTTTCTGTAATAGTTCGAGAGGTCACGCATGAAGCTTGACATGGAGTCTTTGTCTCCAATGCTGTTGATTTCGATTTGTAGATTTTCGTAACCCTCATCTTTTAAAATTTCAAGTGCCGTTTTTATGAGAACCGCTTCGGCAATGCTTTTCGTCGTGCCGATAATGTCCAGATAGAAGCGTTTTTCATTGGGAAGCGCCCGCACTCTCCCTCCATCGATGCGTTCATAGTAGAGCATCAAGGGCTGGCTTAGGGGACTCGGATTATCTTTGAGAAAATTTCGGAAGAGAGCTACTTTTTCTTCGGGACGTATTGAAAAGATGTGTTTTTCCAATTCATTTTCTTCCTTCAGTTCTAAAACTTTGCGGGCGATGTCGAAGTCTTCTTTTTTAAGTTTAAACGGGACTGCATGGGTGAAGCCATAGTAGTAAGCAATCTCGGCAGACTTCTCCACGCTCCGCGACTTGGCTCTGTGTCTGCTTTTTACCTTTCGTTTCAGGACTTTTTTTTTATGGATAGTAACCATGACGTTAGAGACGGCTTTATGCGCTGAAAATGGTTCTGTGTAAAACGAGATTACTCGGGAGTCGCGAATTCGCCCGGTAAAACTGCAATTTTGGTTATTGGATGAAGGCGAATGACCGGCCGTCCGATGATGAGGGCTTCCTTTACCGGTCCCCAGAATCTAGAGTCGGAGCTTTGAGGCCTGTTGTCCCCCATGACGAAATACTCGTCGCCCAAAGTGATTTTGAACGAGTCAAACGATTTGTTTTCCAAATACGGCTCATTTAAGGCAAAGCCCTTTGGATGCAGTGCATTGACGATAGTTATTTTTCCGCCTTGAGATTCCACAGTTTCCCCTGGCAGACCGATGATTCTTTTTATGTAGTATTTGCTCTCGTCTTTAGGATATTTGAAAATAATGACATCGCCACGCGCAGGATTCTCAAAGCGGTAGGTGAGCTCGTCGACAATTAAATATTCTCCGTTTAGAAAAGTAGGATCCATTGAAGAACCGCTTACCACAAAAGGCTTTGCGACAAAAAAACGGATCGGGATGACGATGATAAGAGCAATCAATCCGAATCGAAGGAGCTCGGCGAATGCTCCTTCGGATTTGGGAGGAATGCGAGGCGGAGGATTTTTGGGAGCGGCGTTCATTAAAAATTTTTAATATTTAAAAGAGAGTTTTTTCGAATTTAGATAAATCTTATTACGAATTTGCGTTTGACACAAGGGGCGCTCATCTGTCATTTTGCGAGAAACCAACGCTTCGATGATAAGAAAATTATTTTCGCCTCGTTTTGGAAATTTCATGAGTCGCTTCGCTCCTGCAGCCAGATGAAATTTTCAACTCGGCTCAGTAATTTTCCATCATCTCCGCGAGTTTTCGCAAAATGACAGATTCACTATATCGAAGGGAAGAAGTTGCATGTTCTTCCACTTTACACTTTACACTTTACACTTTACACTTCTCCCATGTCTTACATCATCGTTGGTCTAGGCAACCCCGGAGAAGAATATGAAAATACCCGACATAATGTTGGACGGATGGCTCTCATGTCGTTTCAGAAAGAGCAAGATTTTCCGGAGTGGAAGCTGAACTCAAAAATAAATGCTTTAATTTCAGAAAAAAATTTGCCGAACATAGGCAAGGTTACTCTGATTTTGCCGGAGGCATTTATGAACAACTCTGGCAAAAGCCTGACGACAGTTATTACGAGCAAAAAGAAAGCAAAGGAGCTTGTCGTCGTTCACGATGATTTAGACCTTCCGCAGGGCAAGGTGAAAATTTCGTTCAACAAGAGCGCGGGAGGTCATCGCGGGGTTCAAAATATCGTAAACAAAATTAAGACGGAAGAATTTGTCCGAGTGCGAATCGGCATTTCTCCAGAAACAAAAAAAGGCATAAAAAAACCGCAAGGCGAGAAAGCCGTCCTCGATTTTATTCTCGGAAAACTCAAACCCGAAGAAGAGAAGCAATTCAAAAAAGAATTTAAGACAATCTCAAAAGCCCTCTTGATTCTCTTAGGGGAAGGCTGGAGCAAAGCGGCGAGTGTGTATGGTAGCTTGTAGGTCCCAATTTTTCCCACGAATTTTTAATTCGTGGATGAAAAATTGTGCGCCGACATTAAGAAATGTCGGCGCACAATTTTTGTCCCTCGCAAAACCTCGGGATCCTCAATCTTGCACCCACTCGGGAACTCGTGGAAGTCCAAGGAGACTTCTTGGAAAAATGATGCGTTCTAATTTTGAGCTACATTGCGTTAATGTGGGAATTTGAATATCAAGGATATTCCTTCATAAAAAAAGCCTCCCAAATTAGGAGGCGGGGCGACGGGAAGAGGGGAGAGAATGAATGCGAGATATCATTTTCCCCATTTCAAGCGCCTTTGCATACGCAATGGCTCGGGCCAATTTTTTCTCTCCGGAGATTGTTTTTCGCTCACGGGCAGTTCTTAGTTTTTTCATACGGTTTTTTCGACTTTCTGCATTTACGCTACCATACCGCCTATCTTTGTGCCATACCCGCGCGAATGATTGACTTTTTTTGGGTTGGCCAGTAGGCTAAATTTGGTAACACGGCTCAACAAATATTCCAAATGAAAGGACGGATTATGATAATCAGCACTGGGCAGTTTGCGAAACAGATAGCCAAAGCGCGATTCGGAGATCGGATTGTGCTTTGCCAAGACGCAGACAAAATCTCTTCCCCACCCGTCTTCTGGGCGCATCCTAAAGGTGTGGTAACCAAGAAGGGCGATTCCTTCTGGCTCAACGAGGCAGATTCCTCTCGAGGAGATTCGGCACTGTATTCTGGTGAGTACAAAACAAGTTTCTCATGTCCAACTGGTTTTGTGATTTTGAAAGATGACCAGTTTTTGCTCGATGGTGAGAAGCCAATGACTCCAGTTCAGGCTCATGAGTCCTTCACAGCTCCAAGCTCGATAATCCAAATCAAAGGAAGGACCTTTTTGGCGGGCGGAGAAAAAGATGGCATCGAGCTTACCGAAGGAGAATGGGACGATTGGGCCACACATCCCTTTGGTGTCATGTTTAAATGGGGGAGTCGAGTGGTTCTCGTCGTAACCCAACCACCAAATTCCAAGGTGCCTCAATCTGAAAGCAAGCCAAGTTAATCCTTGGCTTTTTTTATCTGAAAACAAAAACTCCGAGCTTCTCCGGAGTTTTTGTTTTCTTGAAGCTAAAAGCTAACAGCTAACAGCTAATAGCTAATACCTACTTCTGCTCCACAAACGAAAGCGCCATTTTTTGCTCCTTGGTGTCGAAAAGAGTGATTTTGAATGTATATGATTTTCCGAGCTCGAGCTTTTCTCGAAGCTTCTCTTCGCTCCCAAACTCCGAAATATGCACCAAACCGGCGATGCCTTCTTCAATCGAGGCCAGGGCGCCGTGGCGGTTGAATTTAATAACCACGCCCGAAACCACGTCTCCCTTTTTAAATTTATTCGAAGCCGCAACCCATGGGTTTTCTTTGAGCGCCTTGATTGATAGGGAAATTTTGCCCTCTTTGATTTCTATGATTTTGACCTTCACTTTATCCCGGACTTTGAAGAGCGCTTTCGGATCTTCAACAAGGGACCAATCTATCTCGGAAATATGCACCAATCCTTCGAGTCCTTCCTCGATTTTTACGAACACACCGAAATCCACCACGCCGGTAATTTCCCCCTGGATTTCATCGCCGACGGTATAGTGTTCGATAATTTTCTCCTTGTCTTTTTCTTCGCGATTCTTTTCCGAGAAGATGAGCTTGCCTTCTTTTGGAGAGGCGGAAATAATGGAAACAGAAATTTTCTGCCCGACAAGCTTTCGCAGTTCATCGAGAATTTTGTCCTTGTCGCCGTCAGCCACGCGCGGGTAGTGGTCGCTCTTCAACTGTGATGCCGGCAGAAAGCCCGATATGCCCTGCCACTCGATAATGAGCCCGCCCTTGTTTGCCTCCTTGACGGGAAGCTCGAGCACCTGTTTTTCTCTGATTGCGTCTTCGGCTTCGTTCCAAATGAGGGCCTGGCGAGCTTCCTTGAGAGAAAGTTCGATATAACCGTCCTTGTTCTCCGTGTCGACAACTTTGGCCGCAATGGTGTCGCCGACAAGAACCTTCTTGATGATGTCCCGAGCGTTTATATATTCTCGCCCAAAGATAATTCCAGTTCCTATGGGAGAAAGATCGATGTATACGCCAGACTTATCATTTGATATAACTTTACCTTCCACGATATCTCCCACCGAGGGGGGAGTCTTGGTGTTCTCGATGATGGAGGTCATCATGCTTTCCTTCTTGGCAGGAGTTCCGGGTGCTGTCGAAGGCGATGTCGGTTGCGTCGCGGAAGTTGCTACAGAAGACTTTGTGCCATGAATAGGGGCGTCTTTTTTTGCGACCTTTTGAGCTACTTTTTCCTCTTTTTTTATTTCTTCTTTCGGGATAAGGGCAGTTATCGGAATTGTTTCAGGTTCTTTCTCTTCTTTTTTCGGTTCCACCGCCTCTTTCGTCTCTTTTTTTGCTTCCTCTTCCGATTCTTTTTTGGGAGTTTTTCTTAGTCTAAAAAATGCCATGTTTTACAGAACGAGGAAGGTCTCCCGCGATCAAGAGTGGGCAGGAAGCGGTAGGTTTATCTTCTTCGTTTGCTATTAAATTAATGAGGAAAGTATACAGATTTGAGTTGAAATGTAAACCCCGTTAGTGAATTTTGGCATGGTCCTCCTATTCCGCCCAAAGCGGATGATGCCAAAATCTACTACGAGGTAAAGATGACACAAAAAAAGACCGGACACTTGTGTCCGGGTGATATTCAGTGATGGAGAAACAACTTATCTCCTTCCCGCTTGAGGAACCAAAGGAGTAGAGCAATGGCACCTATCGTTACCACTGCAATCCATGGAGAAAGTTTAAAGAGCAAGTAAATTACGTATGCAATTGCATACAGTACTCCCACTAGAATAGCGAAGGAAAAAAAAGTAGCAAAAATGAGGCCGATGCAGATTGGAATCAGATACTTCTCAATCATCTCACAGTATCGCTCTCGCTCCTCTCGTTCTTGCGAGTACAGGTAATCATTCCATCTGTCAAGGGCTTCTGGGTCATTCTGAAGGTGTGTGGTCGAAGAGGTCGAATTGGGTGTGTTCATAATTCAATTTTTTTCAAAGCCATATTTACAGTACTCCTGCTTTTCTCACTAGTCAATTTCCTATCTCCCAACCTTTCTTTGGAAATTAGAAATTAGTAATTGGAAATTTCTTTTAGTATCTGTTATACTTTATGCATGATTATCACGTATCTCGGAGCGGAGTTTTTCAAAGTGCAATTCGGCGAGACCGTGATTGCCTTCAATCCTATTTCGAAGGAATCTAAATTTAAGCAATCGCGTTTTGGAGCAGACGTAGCCCTCGTCTCATTGAACGACAAAGATTTTAATGGCTTCGAGACGCTCGGATTCGGCGAAAAAAAACCTTTTGAAATTAGCGGCCCGGGCGAGTATGAAATCAAAGGAATTTTCATAAAAGGATTCAAGTCGGTGTCACACTATGGCGGAAGCAAAGGCAAAATCAATACGATTTATCTTCTCTCACTCGATGGAATCAGTTTATGCTTTCTTGGGGCGCTTGGGGGAGAGATTGACAAAGAAACGATGGAGAGTCTTGATGACATCGATATTCTTTTTACGCCCATCGGGGGGCAGGGAACGCTCGAGCCGAGCGCTTCGTATAAAATTGCCGTCAATTTGGAACCTAAGATTATCATTCCAATGCTCTATGATGAGAAAGGCGATGTCTTAAAGAAATTTCTGAAAGAAGGTGGAGAGGAGAAAGCGGAGCCACAGGACAAACTTACGATAAAGAAGAAAGATTTGGAGGGAAAGGAAGGGGAGATAGTGGTGCTTGCGCCGCAAGCATAAGAGCCCAATAATTGAATAACTGAATTTATGTCTACCCTGATAGAAAATTTAAAAGCGAAGCCGAAGAAAACGCGAAAAAGAATTGCTCTTGGGCTTTCGAGTCTGATAACCTTTGCAATATTTCTTTTCTGGATGGCAGCTTTGCCCTCCCGCGTTTCGCAAAGTTCTTATGCGGATGTGACGCCTTTTAAGAATTTACAGAGTAATGTGGCGGGTGTTGTCGGCGCTTTTCAGGACAGCTTCAAGGATTTAGGTGGCAAAACGCAAGATTAAACATACCAATATACGAATGAAGAAATATACTAATGGATACTAATAATTAAAGAAACTCTCTTCATTTCTCATTCGTTTTCATTTGTATATCGGTGTCAATTAGTATATTAGTATATTCAAAAAATGAAAGACAAACAAAAAACAAAAGACGCAGAACCGCTACTCCCGCGCCAGAGCATCATCTCTCGGAGCATCACCGCCGAGATGCGTGAGTCCTACCTCGACTATGCCATGTCGGTCATCACCTCGCGGGCGCTTCCCGATGTTCGAGACGGATTGAAACCTGTGCATAGGCGCATCTTGTTTGCCATGCACGAAAAAGGCCTCACTGCTTCGGCAAAATTTCGAAAATCAGCCGTGGTGGTCGGAGACGTTCTCGGTAACTACCATCCTCACGGAGACGTGTCGGTATATGACGCGATGGTAAAGATGGCACAGGACTTTGCTATGAGATACCCTCTTGTGTCTGGTCAAGGAAATTTTGGTAATGTCGACGGGGACTCTGCAGCTGCCATGCGATATACGGAAGCGAAAATGTCAAAAATTGCGAGCGAGCTCCTGAGGGATATCGAAAAAGAAACGGTAGAATGGAGAAGTAACTACGACAACACTCGAAAAGAGCCTACGGTGCTTCCGGCGGCAGTGCCCAATCTGCTTTTAAACGGCACTCTCGGTATTGCTGTCGGAATGGCAACCAACATTCCACCGCACAACTTGGGCGAAGTGGTGGACGCGACCTTAGCTTTGATTGAGGACAAAGACGCTACTCTGGAAGACCTTCTTCAACATGTGAAAGGTCCTGATTTTCCGACAGGAGGCATTATTTATGGACAGAAAGATATTCATCATGCGTACGCGAATGGCCGGGGCGGAGTAGTGGTAAGAGGCGAAGCTGAAATTGTCGAAAATTCGGGCAGTTCCTCCTCAATAATTATCACCTCGATTCCGTACCGTGTGAACAAAGCCGACCTCATCATGCACATTGCGGACTTGGTTCGGGAGAAAAAAATCGAGGGCATAAAGGGGCTCCGCGACGAGTCGACTGCCGACATGCGGATTGTCATTGACCTTAAAAACGGAGCGTATCCCCAGAACGTGCTGAACTACCTCTACGAACATTCTCAACTCGAAGAAACATTTCATTTCAACGTGGTGGCATTGGTCGCGGGCGTTCCTCAAACCCTTTCTCTGAAATCGATTCTTGAAGAATTTATTATCCATCGGGAAGTGGTGGTGCGTAAGCGGACTGAATTTGATTTGAAAAAAGCTCTGGAGCGGGAGCATATTCTTCTCGGGCTTAAGAAAGCTCTCGACCACATTGACAGAATCGTAAAGTTGATACGTGCGGCAAAAGATGTGCAGGAAGCTCATGCAGATTTGAAAAAAGAATTCAAATTCTCGGACATTCAGGCGACGGCTATTCTCGAAATGCGTCTTCAGAAGCTCGCCGGCCTTGAGCGCAAAAAAATCGAGGATGAACTTATGGTAACGCAGGCCCTCATCGGGTCTTTGAAAGAGTTGCTTGGCTCCGTGAAGAAAATCCGCGAAGTGATAGCTCGCGAGCTCAAAGAAATAAAAGAAAAATATTCGGACGACAGGAAGACCAAGGTGATAAAATCAAGTCCAAAAGATTTTTCACCCGAAGACGTTATTCCCGACACCGAGTCCGTGCTCGTGCTAACCGCGGGAGGCTATATCAAAAGGACAGAGCCAACCGAGTACAAAAGGCAGAAGCGCGGAGGCGTGGGGGTGGTGGACCTCGACACGAAGGAAGAGGATTTTGTCACTCATTTTCTGACAACGAATACCCACAGCGACCTACTTTTTTTCACCGACAAAGGCAAGGCGTATCAGATAAAAATGTATGATATTCCCGAAGGCAAGCGCGCCACAAAAGGGAAATCAATAATGAATTTTCTTTCACTTACCGCGGAAGAGAAAATCACCTCCATCCTGCCCATGCCAAAAGAGGTCAAGAAATCGGGCCTCTCACTTCTCATGCTCACCAAGGGAGGTATCGGCAAAAAAGTGCTTGGGGAGAGTTTTTACGATGTCCGCCGTTCGGGACTTATCGCAATCGGTCTATCAGACGGGGATGAACTTAAGTCGGTAAATTTTGTGGAAAAAGGCGACGACGCAATTGTGGCGACTTCGCTCGGTCAGTCAATCAGGTTCAAAGAATCCGATATTCGGGTAATGGGAAGAGGAGCTGGCGGAGTCCGCGCCATCAAGCTTAAAAAAGGGGATTCTCTCATCGGAGCCGATGTCATAAAGAAAGACTACAAAGAACCCGCGTTTCTTGTTATTTCCGAAAATGGATATGGAAAGAAAACCGATTTGTCCGAATACAAGACGCAAAATCGAGGAGGTTCGGGAATTAAAACGGCGAAAGTGACCGCAAAAACCGGTAAGCTCATCAGCTCAAAAGTGGTGGTGCCCAACGAGACCGAAGAGCTGGTGGCGATATCAAAAAAGAGTCAGGTCATCCGCGTCGCCATTCACGAAGTGCCTCTTCTCGGGCGTCAGACGCAAGGCGTTCGAATCATGAAGCTCCGCGAAGGCGACAATCTGGCAAGCGCAGTCAGCTTGTAAGCTTTTAGCTACTAGCTTTTAGCTATTAGCTTTTCTATAATACAGATGAACAAATTAATTTCTTAAAGCTAGAACCTAACAGCTAACAGCTTCAAGCTACCCATGTTCTCCGACCCCAAACACAACATTGAGCAATTAAATCTCGACCCGGGGATGGTTGTTGCAGACGTGGGCTCGGGCTCCGGCCATTATTCGCTGGAGGCCGCAAAAATTGTGGGCGATAAGGGAAAGGTATACGCCATTGACGTGCAAAAGGATTTGCTCGCGAGGCTCAAGTCGCACGCGGTAGCGGAGCACCTCCATAATATTGAAGTCATTTGGGGCAACGCGGAAAAGCCGGGCGGGACTCGAGTCAAGGACGCATTTGTCGATTTTGTATTCGTGTCAAATATTTTGTTTCAGGTTGAGGACAAGAAAACATTTGCCAAGGAAATCAAGCGGATTGTGAAGACGAACGGAAGAGTGCTGGTGGTTGACTGGGCGGATTCTTTTGGAGGCATGGGTCCGCAAAGGGAACACGTTGTCACGGAAGCGAAAGCCAAGGAACTCTTTCTGTCCGAAGGTTTGGCGTTTGAGCGAGGCATACAAGCCGGCGCGCACCACTACGGCCTCGTTTTCCGAAAACTGTAACGCGGAAGAATGTAACATGTAGCGTGTAACGCACGACGTCTGAAAATGCAATTTTCTTTTTCCTTTTACGTTACAAGTTACACGCTACACGTTACACATTCAAACAAGCTATACGTTTTTAATGTGAATGCGTTATAATAAGAAGGAATAAATAATAGTAACCACTTCTCAATCCCGATGGGTACCAAAACAAACACATTTCAAATTGTTCTCATCGGAGTTTTCGCGGCGTGCATCGTGATTGGAGTGATTGTGTTTTCTAAAGTTCGGGGCACGTCCGGTGTCGTTTTTTCACCCGTAACAATCTGGGGCACCATATCAAAGGAAGCCTTTGATAGTGTATATTCTGAAGTCAATCAGGCGAGAACAAAGAAGGAAGGAGCACTCAATGTAACGTACGTGCAAAAGGGCGAAGACAGTTTTGACCATGACTTCATAGAGGCGTTGGCCTCCGGAGTCGGTCCCGACGCCATCATTTTGGACCAGGGTATGTTGTTGAGGCATAAGGACAAAATTTTTCCTATTCCGTTTGAGAACTTTTCGCTCCGCGACTTCAAAGACGACTACATAGATGAATCCGAGCTCTTTGTGGACGACACGGGCATACTCGGACTCCCTTTCTTTATCGACCCGATGGTGATGTACTGGAACAGGGACACATTTGGCGGGAATGCGCTCGCTTCGCCTCCGCGACTGTGGACCGAATTTTTTGGATTGACGGAAAAACTTACGGAGAAGGACAGGAACAACAACATTTTGAGAAGCGCGGTCGCCTTCGGCGAATTTGTCAATGTGACAAACGCAAAAGATATTCTCTCCATGCTCTTTCTGCAGGCAGGCAATCCCATAACAAAAATAGATAATGGCAAGTTAAAAAGCTCTCTCAATAGTTCCACGTTTCTTTCCTCCGCCTCCGAGTCGGTGCTGACTTTTTATACAGAATTTTCCAATCCGTCAAAAGTATCTTATTCTTGGAATCGTTCGATGCCCGAATCGAAGAAGCTGTTTCTTGCAGGGGATTTAGCGCTCTACTTCGGGTTTGGAAGTGAGCTATCCGACCTGCGCGCGAAAAATCCCAACCTCAACTTTGACGTTGCTCCCGTGCCACAACCGAAGGATGCGAAGATTAAGGTAACGTTTGGAAGGATGTACGCGTTTGCAGTATTAAAATCCGCAAAAGATATTGCGGGAACATTTGGCTCTGTCTACGCTCTCGCTGACAAAAAGTTCCTTGTCCCTTGGGTTGCCAGAGAGAATGTTGCTCCGCCCCGACGCGATATGTTGAGCGAGAACCCGGGAAACGCGGATCTTAAAGTTTTTTACGATTCAGCCATAATGTCTCGGGGCTGGCTTGACCCGAATGTGGCGGAAACGTCGTTAATTTTCAAAGATTTAGTCGAGTCAATTTCATCCGGCAAGCTTCGAATTTCCGAAGCCATTTCTCGCGCGTCGCAGAATCTGGATAGTTTGATAGAGTGACGCAAAATACCGAGTGCATCGAGTATATTTTGCGTCATCCCCGCGGTGGTGGGATCTAGGAAAAATACCGAGCACAGCGACTACGTTTTATGTCATCCCCGCGGAGGCGGGGATCCAGACTAAAAAAATCAAAATGCAACAAGTAAAAAAAACAGAAAATAGTATGTATAAGAAAATGATTTTTCTCTTTGCTTTCGGGATTTTCTTTTTATCTCCGTTGTCCCTTGCCCATGCCCAATTTGACCCCAATGTTGTTTGTTTTATGGGAGGTGACTCAAAATGTCTGATTCCTTGCGACGGTGTCACTAAGGAATGCACTTTCGACTCCTTTGTTCAGCTCGTTCAAAACCTCATCAACTATCTCATCCTGCTTTCAATTCCTCTCTGCGCCATCGCTTTTGCCTGGGCGGGATTCCTCATAGTCACTTCAGGAGGGTCAGAAGAAAGGGTAACTCAAGGTAAGGCGATTTTCGGCAAAGTGCTCTGGGGATTTCTCTTCGTTCTCGGCGCGTGGCTTATCGTGTATACTATTACTACAGGTTTATTGCTCAATTCTTCTGATTATACGTTGTTAAAATAGCTTTATGAGGAAAACTTTTAAAAAATTGATATCGACAGGTTTAATAGTCGTCTCTATCTTTGCCTTTACTTCTGTTGCTTCCGCTCTTCCACCGTCAAATACTTCGGGGGGAAATTTTCCTTCTAACACGTCGGGGAGTAATACTCCTTCTAACACTTCAGGAAGCTCAGATTGCAACGGTCTCACTACTGGGACGGGCATTTCCAATCCGCTTAAAGGAGGCTGTAGTCTTTATAATCTCATCGAACTCGTAATAAATAACGTTGTTCTACCGATAGGTGGGGTGATTGTCGTTTTCTTCATTATTTATTCTGGGTATCTCTTGGTCGTTTCAGCTGGAAACGAAGAGAAGGTGAGTAAAGCCAAAAAAGCCATTACGTACACTCTCATCGGCGCGGCAATTCTTCTTGGGTCTTGGGTGATTTCGACCGCCATCAAAAATACAATCGAGCAAATTACCGTCACACCACAGGCAATCCCCAACAGATAACTAAATCAGATTCTGTCATCCCCGTGTAGACGGGTATCTCGATTAACCCTAGATTCTCGCTTTCACTAGAATGACACGTTCACTTCAATGACAAAAACAATCCTTAAAAAATCAGCCGTACTCCTCATGCTTCTTTTCTTTGTAGGTTCCTCGGTTTTGCCTTTTACCGCTGAAGCACAATGGGGAAGGTATTTGGGAGCCACATGTCCTAAGCCACCTAATAACTTCAAAGATTTCGTCTGCATTTCGATGGAGATTATTTCTCTCACAACGGTCTTTGCCGCTTCAAGCGCATTTCTGGCTTTCATTTGGGGATTGTCAAAGTTTATTTACGCTTCAGGCAATGAGGAAAAAGTGGCTGATGGGAAAATGATTATGAAATGGGGACTCATCGGATTGTTTTTTATGGTATCAATCTGGGGGGTCCTGTTTGCACTTACCACCGGCTTAGGTCTCGATTACGGTATACCCCTCCTGCCCCAAACCAATTTTATCAATTATTAGTGATTCCTTGTCATTCACGCGAAGGCGGGAATCTAGGTTGATCTGGATCCTCGCATTCGCGAGGATGACAGAATAGGAATTTTGTCACTTTTACTTTCCACTTTACACTTGCCTCCATGCACTTAAACTCCATTCAAGACGTCATCCAGCTTTTCATTGATTTTAATTTGAAGCTGTTGCTCCCAATAGCTTTTTCTCTCGGCCTTCTTTATTTCATGTGGAGAGGGTTAGTATACATTTTTCATTCAGACTCGGAGGAGAGCAAATCGGAAGGGCGGAGAATTCTCACCTGGGGGGTGATATCACTTTTTCTCATGGTGTCGGTCTGGGGAATCATAAAACTTTTTCAATCTGATATTTTTGGAATCCCCCCACCTTCAGAGGTTATCTTCTTTGAGCATTCCGGTCAATGAAGTTTGGCTTTTCGAAAAGAAAAAAGGCGAGAGGAGGATATTATCCAACTCTCGCCCGCCCTTAAAGGGCTGTTTGTCACCACACTCGGGTGAGCTCGATGACTACCTTCGCGGGTCTTGTGGGATCCGCAGAAGTGAATTTTAACCAGTCGTTCGTCCCAAAAGGTCCTAGTCGACCTGGGGTCCGATATACGACTGGATTGTCGAATGACTTTCCCGTAACCATGACACAACCTTCTTCCAGTTGGATGTCTTGGTTTGCGCGGTAGGCGGGCATGTTTACCCACGCTACCTGATCTGCCGATGTGAGGGTAAAGACGTTTGCTCCCTCCCTCACTTCGAAACGATTCATTCCGGGGTTGAGTAGTCGCTCGCCCCGTTGAATCGGTGTGCTCGGAGCCGTCTGAGTCGCTGTCGTCGAACTCGCTGTTCGAGACGCCCATGACCCGACTGCCTTCGTCGCGGATTTCGCTCCGCTAACGATGTTCGTCACCGCACTTGCGGTGTTTGACGCGACCCAATTCACTCCTCGTTCATCCGCAGTTACCTTTGGATTGTAGAACGAGACGAGGTTGACGAACGCAACGACGAGGGCAAGAACAAACAGAGGAGTTCCAATCCACTTGTTCTTCACCTGGTACAGTCCCAGTAGAACTAGGAACAGCAGTACCAGAAGAAACAATGGCAATGCACTTGGATTATTTCGCACTGGGACGATGCTCAGGAACAAGGAGGCTAGTGTCTGCCACAGCAGAACTCCTATCGCCAAGTTGGCATACAGGTCCCGCGACCTTGTAGCTGTTTGTCCTTCCGTCAACGTCTCTTTCTTCCTCATGAAGTGGACCGCGGGTATCCCCACAGGACTTAACAGGATGAAGAACCGGACGAAGTAGAATGCGCTCCATAGCCCCGCGCAAGCATTGATCCATAGCCATCCCTGTCCCGCCGTTGTGGCAAAGACGATGAATGGGATTGGAAGAAAGACTGCGAAGAAGAACTGTCTCCAGACGCCGTCTGCGTAACCGACTACTACTCTGGAAACGGGTTTTGCAACAAGTTTCCCAATTCTGTGACCGAGGAACACTAATCTCAATATTTTTTTCATACTTACCTTTCGTTTTTCGAAGTTTACGGGAAAATCCCTTTCAGGATACTCCGACCAATTTGCCCGACCCAATCGGGCTTCTTAGGTGGCTCCGTAGCCGCCTTGTCTGCTTGTGCCTTCTCGCATTTGACAACCATTTCTTCAATGGCATCGTTGACTGGCTCGAGAGCTTCTCCGACGCCGTCCAGGGCAGTCTTAACATGCTCCATGAAAGGCTTACCGGGTGGTTTTGGGGCTTCGGGTATCGGTTCCGGCCCCTCCAAGAGGACCTTTTCGACTTTTGCGAACAGGTCCCGCTCTATCAGAATGTCGGATGCAACCTTCGACTTCTCAGCCGATGGGGCAGTTTCCATCCTCATCCGTGCGCTTTCCAGAAACTTCTTCTTGGATTCCACGAATGCTTCAAGAGCTTTTGAATCACGTTCCGTCACTTTAGGGGTTGCTGGCGTCTCGGAATCTTTTCCCCGGAGGCGCCGACCAAAAGTTTTGATCCAGTCAGAAGCTTTCTGCAAAGCGACTTTCGTCGGTTCACCAAACTTCTGTGCCGCATCTTCGATTGTTGCCGAAATGACACCGATCACCGATCCGCATACCCAGCTTTTCAGCCAGCTATCCTTCGGCAACCGTTTTTTTAGTCTGTCGGCGACTGCTTCAGCGGACTCGTCGAAAATCGGGTCCAGAATTGAGACTATCTCATTCCAAGCTGATTCCGGGATGAGACTCTTGAAATTCGCAAAGATGCGTTGAATTACGCCCTTTGCTTCGGCTTTACCGCCATCTGTAGGTGTTGGTTTGGTTTTGTCTGCCATAATTTTGTCCCAGTTTGTTTTCCGTAATTAAGTTGTCAAAGATCGAATCGGCGCGATGTGCGCTGACTTTCCTTGATGAACTTGCTAGTGTAGAGTATAGCATAGAAAGCCCCTAATGTCAATACAAATGGGTGCTTTCAAGCTAGCAAGAAACTCCATGTTTTAAGCCATAAAAAACCCGTCTCACTGTCTTTTTTTTTGAAACTGTGGTAATTTTTAGGTATGAAAATTCTTAAGGACTTTAGTAAAATCAACAAAAATGATTCTGCCATCGCTGGGGGAAAGGGGGCATCGCTGGGTGAAATGACATCCGTCTTCGCTAAAGCTACGACGGGACAAGCAAGCTGGTATAATCCGGTTCCACCCGGCTTTGTTTTGCTCGCAAATGCGTTTGAGAGATTCCTGGAGGAGACAGATTTGAATGTTGAAATCGATACTATTCTTCACACAGTTCAACATAGGGAAATTCATACGGTGGATTCGGCGTCGGAGAAGATTCAGGCGCTAGTAAAAGGCGCGAAGATGCCAGAGGACATTGCGAAGGAAATTAAATCGTCATTCAAAAAATTAGGCGCCAAGTTTGTCGCCGTGCGTTCATCGGCGACCGCCGAAGACTCCACGGAAGCGGCATGGGCGGGGCAGTTGGACAGCTACCTGAATACGACGGAGAAAAACGTTCTCGAAAAGGTCCAGCACTGCTGGGCATCACTTTTTACACCGCGCGCGATTTTTTATCGTTTCGAGCTTCACGATAAGAATCGTGGCACGGATCAAACGCGGAACAACACACGGATTCATACGAAACTAGAAAAGGTTTCAGTAGCTGTGGTAATACAGAAGATGGTTGAGTCGGAAGTGTCTGGCATTGCTTTTTCAGTGCACCCGGTAACCCAAGACTACAATCAGCTCATTATTGAGGCTGGTCTTGGACTCGGTGAAGCAATCGTTTCCGGCCAAATAACACCCGATTCCTACGTCGTCGAAAAAAATCCCCGCCGCATCATCGACAAAAACATCTCGACCCAAGAGCGCGGTTTATTCCGAGCTTCACTTTATCCAAGTAAAGTGAAGCTTGGTAGCCATGCCCAAAACGAGTGGCTTGATATTCCAAAAGAAAAAGGTGGCTTACAAAAACTTTCGGACAAACAAATTCTCGAGCTTTCCGAGCTTGTCCTCAAAATAGAAAAACACTATGGCTTCCCCTGCGACATCGAATGGGCGTTCGCACTCGGCAAATTCTACATCACCCAGTCCCGCCCGATTACGACTCTCGCCCCTAAACCGAAAACTCCCGATTCAAAGGCGGAGAAAAAAGGCGAGACGAAGGAGGCAGTGTGGGTGGAAAATTTCTCTGCGGACGCCTGCGGTTACGAGCTTGTTTCTGCCTTTTTGGAATTTGGTATGTGGGACTTTCAGAGGATTATTTTTGGAAAAAAATCTCCTCTTGTTATTAGCGACTGTTTTATTGATTGCAAGGGCATTGCAGTTGCGGGTTTCTACCCAGAAAATCAAATTCGAGAAATTATAGATCGCCTCATGAATCTCATCTACTCTCGTCCTCAAAAAATCCAAAAAAATCATAAAGAGTCATACGTTATTAACGACAAGTACGTGGCATATGCCAAAAAATGTTTTTCAAAAAACTTTAAAGCTCTGACCAATGGGCAATTATCAAAACTCTTCATCGATCTTATCGTCTGGCAGGAGAAAGCTCATCAGCATTCTCTTGGGAGCACTTGGTATGTTGATTCCCACGGAGGCACGTTCGCAAACTCGGTGCTTGAAAAAACGAAAGCTTTGGTCACATTGAATAACTCAAAACTGAACCCCGCGGAAGTCTTCACAACGCTGACCACACCAGAGGCACCGAGCTCGGGACTTCAGGAAGAGCTCGAATCGCTTGGAATTTTAGAAAAGATCAACGCCGATAAAAAGGTAAAAGCAATTTTCCGAAATCTCAAGGATTATTCAAAAATACCCGAGGAGCTTCAAGCATCCATGAAAAATGCCATTTCCAATCATCATGAGAAATGGCAATGGATTCCGTTTGGATACATGGGACCCGCGTACGGAGTGGATTATTATCTTGCCGTCTGGGCGGGTCTTATCCGGGAAAATCTTGATGTCAAGAAAACAATCGAGAAGCTAAGAAATCGACCGAAAGAAATCAAATCAAAAAAAAGAGAGCTTATAAAAGAACTCACAATTCCAAAAGATTTACAAAGGATCTATGAGCTTGCCGCGGATATCACATTTCTTAAGGGATATAGGAAGGATTCCTCTTATTTCGGCTTTTTTGTATTGGAAAAAATATTCAGAGAAATAAGCAAACGACTAGGCTTGAGCATTCTTGAGACCCATTTACTCCTACATACGGAGATTAGAGATTTATTGATGAAAAACAGGAAAGCGGATAAGAAGGAAATCGAAAGGCGGAAAAAACATGCAGTCATTATTTTGAAAGACGGAAAGCTTGTCGTTCTCTCGGGAGAAAAAGCGGATGAATTCATGAAACTGAAAAAAATTAAAAAGGAGGTCTTTGAGTCCGGAGCCGATTCATTCAAAGGTACCTGCGCTTGTGCCGGATACGCAAAGGGGATGGTAAAAATTGTTAATAAACCCGATGAAATGCATAAAATGAACCAGGGAGATATCATGGTTTCTCACACGACATTTCCTTCGCTTGTTCCCGCGATGAAGAAAGCTTCCGCCATTGTTACTGAAGATGGGGGAATCACATGCCACGCGGCAATTGTTGCGCGAGAGCTCGGGACTCCTTGTGTAACAGGCATCAAAGTGGCAACACAAGTTTTTAAAGATGGAGACGAAATAGAGGTCAAGGCCGATGACGGTATAGTAAGAAGAATTCAAAAAAAGAAATAATGAAAATACCATACAAAAAAGAATGGCATTTATTTGAAAGAGAAGATTATGCAAATTATCTCTTTGTAACGGCCACGTGGGAGGCATATCCTATTCTTGGGCCAAAATGGGGATTTAAAACTCCAAGATATCTAGGGGCGGAGTATATTAATTCTGCCTGTAACCTTTTTGCTTTGAAAGGCGAGACCGATGAGGCCAATAAGTTTAATTTTGGTCTGTTGCTGAAAAAACCAATTTTGTGGGACGACGTCCATCTATTAAATGTGAATAATTCAAACAAACTTTTTGATTTTGGCCGAAAGACTCTTTTGAGAGACTCGACAAAATTATCTGATGAAAAACTCGCTAATATAGTGGATGAGTTTAATGGATGGCAGATAGCTGTTCACGAACCCCGTGGAATGATGTGGATGCTTGAGACCCCAGATAACATCGTAACTGAGTATCTCATGAAATATTTGAGTCTGCAGAAAATTCAGGTAAATGCGAAGACCTCTTTTTCTGAGGCATTTCAGATGCTTATTGCAGTAGCCAAGCCAAGTCTTTGGAGTGAGGAAAGAATGAATTTGGCGAAAATTGGCCTAATTAATAATAGAAAAAAAAGAAATATCGCATTGGGGATTCACGCTCGAAAATCTGAATGGCTTGAATATGGTTTGCAAGGGAAAATTCTCGATCTTCAATATTTTACGAAAGAACTGGAGAAAATAATGTCGGAAGATCCAAGAAAAGTGATAAAAAATATCAAGCAGGAATTTACTTCACTAAAGAAGAAGCAGTTGGAAATTCAGAGAGAGTACAAAATTAATTCAGTTCACAAACGAGTTTTTAAAATTGTTCGTGATTCGAACTACGCCCGTCTTTACAGTAAATATTCTCAATTTTTTGGCTACTATGCGATGGAGGGTGTCTACAGTGAAATCGGCAAGAGGGCTGGATTGTCACTTGAGCAGATAAGATTTCTTGGACATGATGATTTCCGAAGAGTCTTAATTGAAAAGAAGGATTTCTCACAAGTTACTCTTGAGCGGATGAAGTACAGCCTTCATATCACTGACGGCAAAGGCCATACGGAGTATTTCTTTGGTGATGAAGCAAGAAAAGTGAGAGCAAGAATGAAATTCAAAGAGATTGAACATAAGTTGTCAGATGAAGGGAACAATACGCTAAGAGGACAGAGCGCATATAATGGAAAAGTACAAGGGCGCGTGAAAGTCATAAATCTTATTACTGAACTTGGAAAAATTCACCACGGAAATATTCTTGTCTCACATATGACAAATCCAGACATTGTCCCTGCAATGAAAATGGCCCGAGCAATAGTTACCGATCTTGGAGGAATTACCTGTCATGCTGCAATTGTTGCAAGAGAGCTGAAGAAGCCCTGTATCATAGGCACAAAAATCGCGACGAAGGTTTTGAAAGACGGCGACATGATCGAGGTAGATGCCGATAATGGAATTGTTAGAATAATTAAATAAATCCTTACATACTCTAGTATGTAAGGATGTTTTTTGGGACCAACTATTTGTTTAAATGAATTTGCTTGACTACGTCAACGAGTTTGAGAAGTTCCTTACTCGCTGTGACCTTATATTTTTTTTGTATATGCAGATTCTTGAAGGCATCGGGAAGTTTTCTAAGCTCGCTCTCAAGTCTTACTTTGATTTCATCGAGATTATCTATTTTTATCAGGGCTTTGCCCTTGCTTACCACTTCTTTCAATAATGCCTCCCCAAGATTTTCATTTTCTAATCCGATAATGTCTCCGGCCATCTTGCCTTGCTTGTACGTTCTGAAAACCTGCTTCCTTCCCGGGTAACTTTCTTTTCCCTTTGTAAGTTTTGCCTTGAGCTCAATTTCTCCGTTTTGATGCGTGAGCTCAGCCATTTTGTAAACTGCTTCAAGTTTAGGACTGTCGATAACATTTCCAACTGCCGTTCCGCAGAAGTAGAGATCAATCGGCGTCTTTCTTTTTACCATTTTGTCCACAATGTACTCGTCCAAGTTGCTCATAACCTGTATGCCTATTTTTTTTAGTCCCGCCTTGTCCAATTTATTTCTTGCCCATCTCGCCCGCTTTTCTATGTCACCCGAGTCAATAGTAATCATAAGTTTTGCCATGCCGAAATCGGTGACTTTTCTCGCCTCCTCAATAAAAATCTTCAGGCCATTTTCAATCTCATAGGTGTCAATCATGACAAATACCGAATCACATTTTTTTAGAATGTTGTCGAAAAAATATCGAAAAGCTTCACGCTCGGAGCCGAATGATTTAATGAATGCGTGATTAATGTTTGCCCCAATTTTCCCCGAAGGTTTGTATTGAGGAAATTTTTTATAAAAAAGGGGAGTATATTGCGGACTGCCCAAAATATAGGCCTCTCGAATGTTCCAGAGTCCCTGCTCAAAGCCGGGCAGGCGGACAACCGTTCCGGACATGTATTTATCATTTCCGGTTGCCATTTTGACCCTCGTCATTTTCGTGAGTAGTCTTACGGGATAGCTCAAAACGTTCATCATAAAAGCAGTCAGAATATTAGCTTCTCCGAGCGGAGCGGTAATGCGGATAATCGGCTCTCCTGGAAAAAAGATTGTGCCATCGAGCATGGCGAAAACGCTCCCTGTGAATTTGAAATTGCGGTAATACTTTTCGACCTCTGGAGAATCAATGAGGCCTATCTCCTTCATAATCCTAATTCCTTCTTCGTCGAATCTATAGTGAGTGAGAATGTCGATAAACCGCTCAAGACCGTTCATCACATAAAAGCTCCATGGGGAAGCAAGTTCTCGAACAACGAGGTCGTACGTCGCGGTATCGTTTACAATTCCTCGCTTGATCCACGTCAAATTGCCCACGAAAATATTGTTGTATTCGAGGAGGGGAATGTCGGTTTCGTCGATTTGGTACGTTTTAAGCATGGGTGCGGCTATGTTGGCCGAGGTAAGAATAATTATGTCCGAGAACGCACTGCTTTGTCAAATAAAAAAAGAACCGAACGCGCGTTCGGCTCCTGTGACTATTGATGAAAGCTTCTCATGACCCAGTCGGCGGCCCTAAGAGGAGTTTCGACGACCCGGATGAAAGGTTCGACTTCCTGGGGAAGCCATCCCCATCCTCGAAAAGTGGAGAGCATTGTCTCTCCCCACGGTCCTTTTGAGTCTGGGGGACAGAGAAGCGCGGCACGCTTTTCAATCCCATTTTTGAGCCAGCGTTTTGCCATCAGGTTGACGTAGGTGAGGAACTCAACTCCCGTACCCTGGCTTCCTTCGGCTCCGAATACGAAATCGTCCGCCTCCAAGAGATGCCCGAGACGCGCCCCGAATGCGACTTCATCAGATAGCTTCGTGTTCGAGTTTATGGCATTTTTACGACTGAGGAGGAACTGCTGAAGAGTGTCGCAATTCACTTGCTTCGTGAGGAAGTCATTTCCGGGCATCCCCCACAATGTGAAGCCGGTGCATGTTCCGCCAGCTTCCGTCGCTCCCAATGCCGGCGCCTCCATTCCGGAGCCCCCATAAGCACCGGTATAAATGTGAATTCCCCTCATAGCGAGGATTGCCGCCGTTTCTGACATGGCCCCGTACACGACTTCTCCTTTCTTCCCGCTCCCACTTCCGCAGAACGCCACAGTTTTATTATCTTCCACAACTGTCCTTTCGTTTGGCCACCACTGGCCGTGTTTTTGGTTTTACCGATTTGTACTGAGTCGCATTATACAATTACACTATACATAAGTCAACTTCTATTTATATTGACATTCATTAGTATATTATTATAATAGGCATGTTACACACTAATATAGAATAACTATGACTCAAAAAGTTATACAAATTGGAAGTTCAGCGGGTATCACGATACCTAAAAAATCACTTAAGGAACTTGGTCTCAAAATCGGAGACGATGTGCGTGTGGACGTTGATCCAAAAAAAAGGAAAGTAGTAATTGAAGTGGGTGATTCTCCACAGTCGGAAGTTGTTGAATGGACGGATTTGTTCATTCATAGATACAGCAAGGCGTTAAAAGCGTTGGCAA
The DNA here is from genome assembly GCA_039934295.1 of Candidatus Taylorbacteria bacterium. NCBI lineage: Bacteria > Candidatus Tayloriibacteriota > Candidatus Tayloriibacteriota bacterium. The sequence continues at coordinate 32,824 of JBDTMN010000006.1, forward strand.
ATAAATAATTCATGATCCGTTATCTGACTTCTGAGGAAGTTCTTATTATTCATGCGAGAATTGTTGATGCGACAGGTGGTTTGCATGGTGTTCGAGATATTTCTCGAATCGCTTCAATGATTGAGAGGCCAAAGCAGCAATTTGGCGGGGAGGATTTGTACCCGACATTGTTCCTGAAGTCCGCAGTGTATTTTGAGGTTTCGGCATATCACCATCCGTTTGTTGATGGCAACAAGCGAACAGCTATTGCCCTCGGTGCGCGATTTCTGTTCCTAAACGGATATGATTTAGCAACGACTGACGAAAATCTTGAGGAGTTTGTAATTGAATGTGTCATAAAAAAGAATGATTTACAAGTGATTGCCAAATGGTTCGAAAAACATTCACGGAAAATTTTGAGGAGGAAGAAAAGTTGAAGTGTGTTGAATTTCCCTATATACTTTGTGGATATGAAATACGATATAAAAGACATCGGACTTGCGGAGGAAGGCAAAAGGCGAATTGATTGGGCGGAAAGAGACATGCCCGTTTTGAGGCAGATTAAAAAAAGATTTCAGAAAGAAAAACCGTTAAAGGGCGTGCGTGTCGCGGCGTGTCTTCATGTGACTTCGGAGACGGCGAACCTGATGATAGCTCTTAAGGCCGGCGGAGCGGAGGTTACGCTCTGCGCTTCAAATCCCCTTTCAACGCAGGATGATGTTGCGGCCTCGCTTGTTCATCACGAGAAAATTTCTGTTTTTGCCACTCACGGCGAGAACAACGAAACCTATTTTAAGCACGTGAATTCCGCGCTCGACCTCGTGCCCCACATCACCATGGATGACGGAGCGGACCTTGTGAGCGAACTTCATAAAGGCAGGCGCGAACTTATAAAGAATATGAAGGGAGGCACGGAAGAAACGACGACCGGAGTCATCCGCCTTCGGGCTCTTGCCAAAGAAGGCAAACTTGCGTTTCCTGTTCTTGCCGTGAATGACGCAAAAACGAAGCACATGTTTGACAATCGCTACGGCACAGGCCAAAGCACAATTGACGGCATCATACGGGCAACGAATCGCCTTATCGCGGGGTCTACGTTTGTTGTTGCGGGGTATGGATGGTGCGGAAAAGGGGTGGCAATGCGAGCCCGCGGACTCGGAGCAAGTGTCATCGTGACGGAAATAGACGGAGTGAAAGCGCTTGAGGCGCACATGGAGGGCTTTCGAGTGATGCCAATTCGAGAGGCGGCAAAGGAGGCGGATTTTATCGTCACTTTGACGGGGGATATCGATGTGGTAAATGGAGAAGTCTTCAAGGTTATCAAGGATGGGTGCGTTGTCGCAAACTCCGGGCATTTTAATAACGAAATAAATATAAAAGATTTGGAAAAGCTTACGCGCAAAAAAACCGTTCTCAAACCGAATGTTGTGGAATACGTTTTGTCCGACGGGAGACGAGTGTACTTACTTTCCGAAGGGCGACTCGTGAATTTGGCATCTGCCGAAGGTCATCCCGCCTCGGTGATGGACATGAGCTTTGCGAATCAGGCGCTCGGCGCGGAATATATTTTGAAAAATGCCGACAAACTTGCTAAAAACGTGCATGTCATTCCTCGAGATGTTGATGATAAAATTGCCGGTCTTAAACTGGAGGCTCTTGGCGTAAAAATCGATGCTCTCACCGCGAAACAAAAAAAGTATTTGGAGAGCTGGGAAGAAGGGACGGAATAGCTGTTAGCTGTTAGGTGTTAGCTGTTAGGTGATTTTTCTGCCAGAAAAATCATGTCGAAAATTTTACAATAGCCGAGCTATTGTAAAATTTTCGACTTAAAAAAAAGAATGGAAAAAAAGGAAAATAAAATTCTGGTGGTTGGGTCGGTGGCGTTTGACGTGATTTTTGAATTGACGAGTGCGATACGGGAGCAGGTAAGTGTCGAAGGAGGAAAAGCGGGGAAGCAGAATCTCATGTTTACCGCGAAGGGCAAAGAGCAGTTTTTTGGAGGCACGGCAGGGAACATCAGTTATGGGCTGGGGATTTTGGGGGCAAAACCTTTACTTTTTTCAGTTGCGGGGAAAGATTTCGCGCAGGATTATGAAAAACATCTCCGCAAGGTTGGAGTAGATGTAAAAGTGAAGATTATTTCCGAAGGGTGGACGGGAGTGTACTATGGAATGACGGATACTCTAGGAGAGCAAGTTGGTGTGTGGCAACCGAACGCATACGGTGAGCACATCGGTAAAACTCATCTTGAAGCGACAATCAATTCAGATGAACTCAAAGAAGTGGAGGTAGCTATTTTTTCTCCCGGGACGCCGGAGAGTACCCTGATGCATATGAAGGAATTTCGCGAGCTCAACAAAAAGGCGAGGATGATTTTTGACCCGGGGCAGAGCTTGATGGCGCTCTATCACAAATCGCAATTTGCCCAGGCGCTAAAAATAGCCGATATTTTTATTTCAAACGATATTGAAATTTTGCACGCGAAAAACCATTTTGGTTTTGCGCTTGAAGAAACTCTTCGCGAGGGCAAAGTAGTGATTGAAACAAAGGGAGAAAGGGGGAGCATCATATTTCAAGATGGAAAAGAACCCTCTCTCATCCCCGTCTTCAAACCGAAAAAAATGGTTGACCCGACGGGCGCTGGAGACGCATACCGAGCCGGACTTTTATTCGGACTCTCACAAGGGCTCTCACTTCGTGAGTCGGCGATTAGTGGAGCGAAAGTGGCAACAAGATGTATTGAAAAAAGGGGAGCACAGGGATATAAGTAAATTCGAAATATTTTTAGCCGAAAAAGTGATATTATTCCTTTTCAATTAAATATAAAAAGAGCATACTGTACATGCATAAATTAAACGCATGAAAAAAATTCTCAGTAAAATTGCAATAATTTTTTCTGTTTTGGCTGTACTTATTCTAATATTGCTAGTAATTATCTTGTTTCTCCCTTCAGTATTAAGTCTTTTCTCAAAAGATATTGACCCTCCAGATGTCTCGGATATTCAAGTAAAGATTCTTGCTATAAATACAGAAAATAATAGCTATTTCGACTTAATTAAAATTGATAAAAATATTTATATACCGGAAGACAAGATGCTGATCTTAAACTATGCACAGGGCGAATCGTGGAATGACGAGGTTGTTGCGGATTTACTGTCAAAAAACAGCGAAGCGCTTTCCTATTTTACGGATGCTTCAATAAGGAGCGCTTATCAGGACATGACAATAGATCCTGCAACATTTTCGGCGAATACCATCTTGCCACCGATGTCTAGCTGGAGGACAGCATCGCAACTAAGTTCTATCAAGGCTCGCTATTTGGCCAAGCAAGGAAAGACTACCGAAGCCATTGAGGAAGCGTTTAAATCGCTTGCCGTTGGACATCAAATTCAAAACTCCCAGTCTCCTCTCATTGAATATCTAGTATCACTCGCTTTAAAAAATCTTGCGCTTCAGACGATGCAAAGTATCATCACTGATAATAAATTGTCTACGGCAGAGATTACCAAAATCATTCCCAAAATAGATTTATATTTGGATAATGGAGAAGGACTGAAAAATGCATTTAAGTTGGAAGGTATGATGGGTAGTCGCGAATTGGACTCAATTGCTTACGTGTCAAATAAGACGATGGAAGAGATTGTTAATAATCTAACCGCTGATGGCGCAGAAAAAGATTCGCTCGGTATTCTCACTGTCGGTCGAAATAAGAACTATTATTTTAAGGTTAATAAAACTAAACAAATTGCTGCCGAATATGTTCGTAATCAAGTAAAAAATGTGGATGAGACTTGTGAAGTCTCTCTTCGTCCGCGGAATGAAGAGAAACTTGTTACTGACCTGTCTCCCACAAGTCTTTACTTTTCGGAAAATGCAATAGGAAAAATAATGCATGATACAGTAATGCTTGGTTTAAATGGAGTGTTTGAGAAGAGGTGCGAAGAGAATTTCAGACTTTCTTCCACAAAGTTACTTTTTGCAATCAAAGCGTATAAAAATGATAGAGGGGAACTTCCCCCAGTACTCGCGGATCTTACTCCAATTTACATTGATTCAATACCAAAAGATCCGTATGACGGAGAAGATGTTAGATATGATATAAATAAGAAGATTATTTATTCAGTCGGTAAGAATGGAAAAGATCTAGGAGGTAGTGATGATGTGGATTGGAATAAATCCGAGAATCCGTCAGTAAAAATTGGTTTTTAGAGTGGCGATAAGTAATACGGATTTGGTCCAATTATTAAATGTAATTAAGAGTGCCTTTTTTTACTGTTTCCGCTAAAATCTATTACCTCGGAACTAAGAACTCATTCAGGATGCATAAAAGAACTCCGACATTTCTCATGGCGAATTTAGGAGCAGAAGTTACTCGGCTACTTTCTTCCCATGCTCGCGGAGACCAAAAGGCAATTGTGGGGAGTTTTCAGAGAGCAATCGGGATTATTAGGGAAATTGAATCATTTCCAGAGATGTCGAAGAGAAAAAAAGAACTTGAAATACTGGAGGGAGTGATTCGCGAATATTCGTCGGGAGATAAAAACACGTATCTCGTGCCATCGGAGCAGATTAAGAAATATTTTACTCCCTTTGCAATGCGTGTACTAATCGCCCAAAAATAGCTTTATGAAAGTGAGAGGCAAAGTCGAAAAAGGAAAAGGAGAAGGGGAGAGGCTCGGATATCCCACAGCAAACATTCCTCTCAAGGAAAAACTTGCGAGCGGAATTTATCGGGGGAGCGTAATGATTGGGGGAGACACTTATTCTGCCGCCCTTTTCGTGAATGTCGCGGGGACTCTTTTGGAGGCGCATGTTTTGGACTTTACGGGAGATTTATATGGAAAAGAGATTGAGGTAGAGTTGAAGGAAAAAATAAGGGACGTTATCCCCTTTGAAAGCGAAGAGCAGATGCGGGCTATTATTATTGATGATATTCTAAAGATAAGGAGCAAAAGCAAGAGTATAGGTTAGAGCAATACTTTTTCAAGAAAATTTAGTAGAATATGGTGATAGTAAAAAGACAATGAAAAGATTCACAATAACTTTCTTTTCCCGGCTGGCGCTCTTCGTCGTTTATTTTTGGTTCGGCCTCCTTAAAGTTCTTGGTGAAAGCCCCGCGAACCCGCTTGTGAGCGGGCTTCTTGAGCGGACTTTGCCGTTTCTGACATTTGACCAGTTCATTGTTGCGTTTGGATTTTTCGAGATGTTTCTGGGTGTCTTGTTTCTCACAGGCAGGTTCCGCAGAATTACTGTAGTGTTATTTTCTCTCCATATGATTGCCGTTTTTTTACCGCTTTTTCTACTTCCTCAAATCGTGTGGCAAAGGAGCTGGATACCAACCCTCGAGGGGCAGTATATTATTAAAAATATTGTTATTATTGCCCTCTATCTTAATGTATACAAAAAAAAGATGTTTTAAGCTAGGACTTTCGAGTTTGGCGCATTTCTTCGTTGCTTCGGTCGTTTGCTCCTTCGCAGTAGTATCTAACTACAGCTCAGTCGCAAGCTTCCCTCGCGCCTTGAACTGCATCCAAACTCGTAAGTCCTAAAAATGTAAGTCCTAAAAAATGATAATCTGATTTATAATTATTCGTTATTTATTTCAATTTATGGATATTTTTATTGCTCAATTTGAATTATTCGATATCGTTCTCATCGCTTCACTTTTGGGGGGAGTTATCGGGCTTGAACGGGAGACAAGCCACATTTCCGCGGGTCTTCGAACTCATATGCTTATCGCCGCGTCGGCCGCAACCCTCGTGTCGCTTGGCACGATTCTTTCGGAGTCGTATCTTGCGGTTTTACCTCTCGATTCGCTCAAAGTTGACCCTATCGGAATTTTTCAAGCGATAATCGTGGGAATCAGCTTCATCGGTGGCGGAATTATTTTCCGAGATAAAGATGGAGAGCATGTAAAGAACCTCACCACCGCGGCTTCAATTCTTCTTACATCGGGAGTCGGCATTGCTGTGGCTCTCCATCAATTTTATTTTGCCGTGGGTATAACCATTCTCGTTGTTTTTGTGAATCATATACTCTATAAGGTTGAAAAGAAGTATATTAACTAAATAGGACAGCAGAATTTAGCGCTCTCCTTCGTTGCTTCGGTCGTTTGCTCATTCGCAGTAGTATCTAACTACAGCTTGGTCACCCTCCTTACAGGAGCAGTACACTCTTCACATTTCGCAGACGAAACGTTCAGAGTCTTGCGGAGCTTCAAGTATTCGCTCCTCACCTCCCTCGTGCCTCCTAGACCGTCTGACGACGTCGGACCAGGTCGGATAGCATCTAAATTCTGCTGTCCTATCGGATCGTCGTGCATCAGTGATTTTGATGTATTTTTTGATTGAAAATCTTCAGGTACTGTAATATGATTCAAAGGTTCCTTAGAATTGTAAGTATGCCGATGTAGCTCAGTTGGTAGAGCACGTCATTGGTGGGTCGTCACTCCTGCCCATACTGGAAGTAATTCCCGTATGAATCCCGAATTACGGTTAATATCCTGCACTATTTTTTTACCATATTTCGTAAACAAAATAGTGAAGGACAAGACCGTTCCGCCTAAGGCGGACGAACGACTGACAAGGGCTTCCCGTCACTTTTTTTACAAAAAGTGACGGGAAGAAGATACAGTCTAGTCCTTATCGTAAGATGAGGTGTAAACGAATGACGAGGTCTCCGGTTCAATCCCGGACATCGGCTCCCTAAAATATTTTGGTTGCTAAAATATTAGGGCGAACATTTTAAAAAAATTGTTTTAGCCAAAAAGAATCCTGATTATATTTTCAGATTAATTTTGCCACCTTACCAATACATTCGCGCAACACGCGAAAATGGCAAAAGCAATCAGGGTTGCAGTCGGAGAGTTAATGAAATAATTTTATGAAAAAAGTAAAGATTCTGGGGATTGAGGTCAATGATCATGTTATTATTACAAAGACCGGATTTTTTAGTTTTAAGGAGAAAGGGCTACTTGCTTATTAAGTTATCAACAAGCAATAGTTGATTATTTTAGTCCGTTTTGGTATATTGACAATATGGTCAAATTAGTGAATCAGACAATTTTTGCCGCTAAGATAAAGGGGAAAAAGCTCTCTATATTCAACGCGAATGATGTTAGGGCTCTCTTTGGAGTGTCTGTAGTTGCCGCCGCCGGGTTGCTCCATAGGTACAAAAAGAGGGGGTTTATTTTGCAGATTAAGCGAGGATTTTATGTTTTTCCCGATGCCTTGCCTCCAGATGTTTATGTTGCCAACAAACTATACAGCCCGTCTTACCTGTCACTTGAATTTGCGTTGTCGTATTATGGGGTTATCCCGGAGACAGTCTATGAAATTACTTCGGTTACAACAAAAGCAACCCGTCGCTTTGAAACGCTAGGCAAGGTTTTTTCTTACCGGAAAATAAAAAAATCCGCCTTCACTGGTTATGGCATTCAAAAGCAACAAGGGTTGAGTTTTTATATTGCCGATTCCGAGAAAGCCTTTGTAGACACAAATTATTTGCGATTGTTAAACAATCAGAAACCGATTTCTCGTTTTCAAAAAGAAAAAGTTAACCAAGCAAAAGCTTTGCGTTACGCAAACTTATTTGGTAACCCTAAACTTACAAGTATAATAAAGACCACACTATCATGATTTCCAATGAAGCATTGGATAAGCTGGCTCGACATCATCAAACCGGTTTATTTCCAAATATAGTTCGAGAATATTTTCAGCATGTATTTTTGGGGGAGCTCTATAAATTGCCGGACTCGGAGAAAATGCTTTTTAAGGGAGGCACAGCACTTCGTATAATCTACGGTAGTCCAAGATTTTCCGAAGATTTAGACTTTTCATTATTTGGAATTTTACAGACCCAAATTAAGGCTTTTGTTGAAGGATTGTTTTTAAAAGTTCTTGCAGAAATGGAGCAGATCGGCATTAAAGTTGAGATAGGAGCAAAATCAGACGCAACGAGCGGGGGATATTTCGGCGTAGCAACTTTTAAAATGGTTGAATATCAGCCTGTAGCAGTTGAGATTAACATTTCGGCTCGGAATGGACGTGAAATGCGCGGAGAAGTTGATAGTGTGGCGAATGATTTCGTACCAACCTATACGGTTGTTCATTTACAGCAAACTGAATTGGTGGAAGAAAAAATTTTTGGAGCTCTTCGCGAACGTAAAAAACCGAGAGATTTTTATGACCTGTACTTCATAATGCGCAAGGGAATTATTTCACTTGATCAAAAAAAACGCCTAGCCGAAGTCAAGAATGTGATTGTAATGGATGCTAAAAAAGTAGATTTTCGCAGCGAGCTCGGTGCTTTTCTCCCGGTTGACCAACAGGCCGTGATCCGAGATTTTGTCGCAATGCTGGAACGAGAGTTGGATCGCCAACTTGCGCCAGTATAAATTAGGAACCATGCCAAAAAATATTATAACTACCCCAGAGCAGAAATTCTCCGATGAACTAAAAAAAGAGCTGAAGGGCGCAAAAAATGCTAAATTCGCTGTCGGCTGGTTTTTTTTCCGGGCTTAAGGAATTAAAGAACGAGATTGATAAATTAGAATCATTGCAGATACTCATTAGCCCTTCAACCAATCGCCACACGGTCGAGACGATGATGCTGGCAAAAAAAGTTTTAACACGCGCACCCTCCTTCATAAAGCTATGAACGGGAGCCGCGGGAAGAGTGGGGTGAGAAGCGGAACTTCGCAAGGTCTGAGCCCTACGGGGCGAGGCAGGACCGAAAGATTTTTTAGTAGAAAAATACTTTTGGTTGGAGGTGAGGAATGCGGGCGAACAATTTAAAAAAATTGTTTTAGCCAAAAAAAGCCCTGAATCAACTACCCCGCAGCTCTGCTGCGGGGTAGTTGATAGTTATGATGAAGAGAATAAAAAGTATCGAGGAGAAAAGATTATAAATGGAAAATCGGCAGGAATGGCTATCGGTGGTGAAGATTGGCAACTGTTTTTCGTCCACTTAACCATGCTTGGTCTTGCTAATGGGGAGCCCTGCAAGTTTGAAAAGGAGGATTGAAATATAAGGGGAAATGTGGGATGATAGGAGAATAAAACTATGCAAAAAATAATTGGAAAGGAAAAATCATTAAGCGATCTTCTTTCTAATAAGAAGTATACGATTCATTATTATCAGCGCGAATACCGTTGGGGTAAAAAACAGATCGAAGAACTCATTGATGATTTAACCGGAGAATTTTATGAATTTTATGAATCCGGAAATTCTAGAGACATGGTAGAACAATACGGGCATTATTTTTTAGGTTCTATTGTATTTAGTAGCGGTGAAAATCAAGCTGCAATTATTGATGGCCAGCAACGGCTAACTTCTTTAACCTTGCTATTGATTTATTTAAATAATTTACAAAGAGGTAAATCAGAAAAAGTCGCGATCGATCATCTAATATTTTCTGATAGGCATGGCATTCGCTCGTTTAATATCAACGTAGATGAGAGAGAAGCGTGTCTGAATGCTCTTTATACTGATAAGGCAAGTGATTTCACTGTGACAAATGCCCCTGAAAGCGTAAAAACGATATTTGAGCGCTATCAAGATATAACCGAAATATTTCCAGATGACCTAAGAGATAAGGCGCTACCATTTTTTATTGATTGGCTAATTTATAACGTTGATCTTGTAGAGATTTCAGCATATACCGAACAAGATGCTCACAAAATATTTGTATCAATGAATGACCGGGGTTTAAGTCTAACACCAACAGAAATGCTAAAAGGATTTTTACTTTCTGAAATAAAGTCAGATAAAAGCAGAGTCGATGCAAATGAAATATGGAAGAAGCAGATTTTAGAACTTACAGAGATAGACACCAAAGAAGATGATGATTTTTTCAAAAATTGGCTAAGGGCTCAATATGCAAATTCAATTCGTGAGACAAAAAAGGGTGCGGTCAATGAGGATTTTGATATTATTGGAACCACCTTTCACAAATGGGTCAGAGAGAATGCAAAAAAAATTGGCTTGGTAGAGTCAACGGACTATGAACGATTTGTAATGAGCTTTTTACCAAAATACGCTGCAATATACAAATTGCTAAAAAAATATTCTTTAGAATTTAATACTGATTATGAGTGTGTTTTTTATAACGCTGAACGAAATTTTACACTTCAATATCAAGTCATTCTTTCAGCGATTGATCCTGCTGATACCGATGAAATAGTTAGACAAAAAATCCAGATTGTTAGTAGATATATTGATCAATACAACGCCCGCCGTAGCTTTAACTTTAAAACGTTGGGTTATAACGCAGTAAAAAATGCCATGTTTGTTGTCTCGAAGAAAATAAGAAGAAAAACCGCCGAAGAATTGAGAAATATCCTGATTAAAGAATTAGAGGAAATGGACTTTGATTTAGAAGGAATTGACGAATTTTATTTAAATCAATTTACAATAAAAAATGTACGTCATGTTTTAGCTAGAATTACTTATTATCTTGAAAAAGGTAGCGGAAGAGATACTGAATTTACTAATTATGTAGATCGTGAAGTCGAAAATCCCTATGATATAGAGCATATTTGGGCGGATCATTATGAACGATTCACAAATCAGTTTGAAACGGAAAAAGAATTTAAAGATGCTAGAAATAGATTCGGTGATCTATTAATTTTGCCTCAAGATAAAAACAGAAGTTTCAATGATGCTACTTATTCGGAAAAATTGCCGATGTATTTTGGCGAAAATTTATTGGCAAAATCGTTAAATGAAAAATGTTATCAAAATAACCCGCATTTTTTGAGATTTATTGAAAATGAGAAATTAGATTTTAAGGCAATCGATGATTTTACTAAAGAAAGTATTCAGTCTCGCCAGCAACTATACAAATCTATTTGTCTAAAGATTTGGGATACCAAATTGTTAGAAAAATAAATTTATGGTCAATAAAATTAAATCTGAAGAACTTATCCAAGCATTAATAAAAATTGGATTAGGGAATTCAAGTAATATCAATTTCAATAGAAATGTGAAATAATTCTAGCTATATGATTCAAGGTAAAAAATTAATAGTGGAGTTGATGACTTTACTAAATAAAATATGAAAATATCTTCATACATAGACGAAATTTTTGGTCACCCTGAAGTCAAACACGGGCTTGTTGTTTTTAATCAGCCGGAATTGCAAGCACTAAATTTACTTTCAAAAATTGAAATTTCAAAACGCGAAGATGGAAGAATAGTTATACAGTGTTTGAAACGAGAAAGAGAGTTAGTTGCTAAACCGGAGGAAATTGTCCGTCAACTTTTTCTTGTGTATGTACGAGATTATCTCAAATATCCGATGAGCCAAGTAACTGTTGAGGAAAAAGTACAAATGGGATCAGACGACTCTAAGCGTGCTGATATTGTAGTTTTTACAGATGACACCTGCACACGCAAATACATAATTTTTGAAGTCAAAAAACCAGACGCAGAAACTGGTGTTGAGCAATTACAGTCCTATCTCAATGCAACTGGGGTACACTTTGGCGTGTGGTCAAATGGCAAAGATATTACATTTCAGCTCCGCGAAGAATCACCAGAAACAAGAGGTGAACCTTATCATTACCGTGATATCCCACGTCTACCTAAAAAGGGCGAAGCACTTGACGATGTTTTGAAGCCGCTTACCAAAAAAGACCTCCGCCCGATTCAAAACCTCAAAGATACCATCAAACGTCTTGAAGACACCGCACTTGCCAACGCCGGTGTAAACGCCTTTGACGAACTTTTCAAACTCTTTTTCGCCAAACTCCATGACGAATTTGATCAAAAAAAGAATGATACTTCCCCAATGCAGTTTCGTGTTCCAAAGGCAGACCCAGATACGGTTTATGAACGGATTAATGGTCTTTTTCAGGAAGCAAAAAATCGACCGGGTTGGCAAGGAATTTTTGACTCGGACGAAGTACTAAAACTCAAAGACGATGCGCTCATTCTTTGCGCCTCCGCGTTAGAGCCGCTTAGATTTCACGATGCCGATTTGGATGTAATAGACGCCGCTTTTGAATATCTTATCAACCCGGAACAGAAAAGCTCAAAAGGCCAATACTTTACCCCGCGCATGGTCGTTGATATGGCAGTAAGAATGATTGACCCTCAAGTGGACGAAAAAGTGATTGATCCTGCCTGTGGCTCTGCAGGATTTCTCATTCACACCATCAAGCATGTGCGCGATGCGCAAGGCTGGACTGATAATCGCGATGTTTCCCGATACGCAAATGATTATATTTACGCCGTTGATTTTGACGAAAAATTGAAAAAGGTTGCCAAAGTAATGATGCTTATCGCTGGCGATGGCAAGTCAAATGTATTTTCCGTGGACTCGTTGGACTATCGCAAATGGGCGCGCTCTGATGCAGCATCACCATCTCGCATCGGTCCGTTTAAACGCGACATTAAAGACGGAAATTTCGACGTGGTGCTTACCAACCCACCCTTTTCCGGAAAAATTACTGGAAAAGAACAGCTTTCGGCGTTTGAACTTTATGACCTCCGACAATCGGGCAAGCTCGCCGATGACGAGGAAGAGATTGAGGATGAGGATGAAAAATCGAAAGCAAAAACGAAGCGCACCGTAAACTCTATGAAGCGCGACATCCTTTTTATCGAGCGATGCTTGCGATTCTTAAAACCCGGGGGGCGTATTGCGATTGTCCTTCCGCAAGGTAACCTCAATAATATCGGCACAAAAGCACTACGAGAATGGATCATGCAAAAAGCGCGCATTCTTGCCGTCGTCGGTCTTGGTGTCAATACGTTCAAGCCGTTTACAGGTACGAAAACGAGCGTAATCTTTTTGCAGAAATGGGGTGGTATCGCCGGAATGCCAATAGCCGACTACCCGATTTTTATGGCGACGAGCGAACGCTCAGGCAAAAACAATTCCGGTGATTATATTGTGCTTGCAAACAAAGAAGGACACCTAATTGACCGCGAGGGCAATATCCTTGACCCTCTCAAAGAAAAGCCGATTGTTGATTCTGATTTGCGGGAGATCGCGTCAGCATTCCAACAATTCAGCAAAAAAGAAGGGATTACGTTTTACTAATATGTCAACCATACAATCAATCAGAACAAAGAATCTCACCGAAGACCTGCGACTTGATTCAGAATTTTATCATCCCAAGCATTTGGAAAATGATGAAATTATCTCAAGGATTGGTGCTAATTCGCTGGGCGAGATTTCAGAGGTAATATATGGAACAACCCCAGAGGGTGGAGTATTTGAAGATGAAGGCGTACCATTTATCCGATCTCAAAATTTCTATGACCACATTATCTCATCAGATTATGTCTTTTGTACAAATAAATTTCATATTGAACATGAGAACTCAAAATGTCTTCCTCGCGATCTTCTGTTTGCGGCAATAGGAGCAACTATTGGAGATTTTGCGATCGTGCCTACTTGGATAAATGAGGCAAATACAAATCAGAATATCGCAAGGGTGAGAATTAACAGCCAAAAATATAGAGCCGAATATGTATGGGCGTTTTTCCTTTCGCAGTATGGACAACTTCAATTGCACCGATATCCAACAGGAAATGCACAACCATATCTGAATACTTACCAATTCAACAGATTAAAAATTCCTTTCATAAAAAATCAAGAAAAATTTACTCAACTTGTTCAAGATATATTTAAATTAATAGAGTCATCAGATAGGTTATACCCCGAAGCCGAACAGGAGCTATTGAAGCGTATGGAATGGGACAAGGTAACGACAAATCACAGATTAAGCTACTCTGCGACAAGCAAAGATATTCTCACTGACGAACGGCTTGACCCCGAATTTTATCAGCCAAAATTTGAAAACCTTGAAAAACATTTGAAAAAAGTCGGCTCGCTAGCAATCGAGAAAGTATGCAATTTTGTAAATCATGGCATACAGCCCCCGTATTTTGAGAACGGAACAGTCAGCGTCGTAACGCAAAAGGAAATGACGCCGACTTTTTTGGAACTTGAAAGTATCAAGGATTTTACCAGCGCGGATTTTTATAACGAAAACCCTGATTTCAAATTAAAAAAGCACGATGTTTTGTTATATTCGGTTGGCGCATATATCGGACGTTGTAATATCCTACTGGACGAAATCAAAGCGATGGCAGGCAGTTATGTAACCATTTTGCGAGCGAATGGGGATTTTATTGTTCCAGAATATCTCGCTTTGTTTCTGAATTCTACGGCGGGTGTATTGCAATCAAGACAACAGATGCGTGGTACGGCTCAACATTATTTATACCCACGCGATATAAAGAAAATAAAAGTTTTCATTCCGCGGGACAAAAACGGCAAGCCCGATCTGGCATGGCAGAAGAAACTCGCCGCCAAAGTTATTCAGGCAAATGAAGCAAAAAAATTTGCACAACAAAAACTGCAAGAAGCTAAGGAACTAGTTGAGCAAGAAATTGAAAAATTAATGATTGATCAAAGAACTGTTATTTAGCTAAATTTATGCTTTATTTTGCTTATGGCTCAAATATGGACGAAAATCGCCTAAAAGAAAGGATGACTTCAGATAACAGCAAATATGGAGTTATTCCGCGCGGAAAATATTCAATACTATATGGTGAACGCAAGGAGGGATATAAATTAGTTTTTAATAAGAAGGGGGCAGATGGATTATGAACTGATTTATGATATAGTTCATATATGGCAATTGAACGACTATCAACCTCCACAGGCGAGCATCTTGACCTCTCAATAAATAATGGGGATATTGAAGCATTAAGAAATACAGCTACTCGGCTCGGGTTTAGAGACGAAGAAAGCATGCTCCGTTTTATGCTTGCTGTACTTTCAAAATCGGCGACCAGGGTAATAACGATTACAGACCAAAATAGTGCCAAAGTCAGTCTTAATCCGTCCCCTGATTTATTAAGACCGACAAATCCGCCTGCACAATAAAATGATATGGCTAACGAAGAAACATCAAAAAAAGATTTTCATGTCGAAAAGCTAGTCGAAGAACATGGCAAGGATATTTCAGGTATTGTGGAAAAATTACTGAAATCCTATTCATCAGAAAGATATAAAGATTTTCAAAAGGATGTGGAAGAAATTGTCGGAAGATATCTAAAATCGGTATTAGGGTGGGCTGTGCTTGTGTGGCTAATATCAATGGTAGCAAGCATGTTATTACAAAAAGTTTTTAATATATTTTAGTGTAATTAAGTACATAGTTCCCGAAAACCTTGCATTTTCCCAGCAATAGTGCTATACTAAAATGGTAGTTCCTTTAATTATAAACAGCTGTAATCTATGCAGAAAATCATAGATCGTTTATGTCTCTTTGCTCTCGGACCCTTCTTCACAAGGTTTCGACGGGCGCGGTAGGTGACTTGGGAAATCTGCGAGAAGCCACATGATATGAACGACTGACCTTAAAGCGGTTGGGAGATTTCATTGAGCCAGTCGGGCTCGATTAAATCTCTTAGTCGCTTTTTTGTTTGCTTGGTCGGCAAATGACGAAGCTACAAGCATTAAAAATTAATAACTTATAAACAAAATATGAGTAAAAGTAAAAAGTTACAAAGTTCAGGAGTTGATTGGGGTCAGGTCATTGTAGATGCACTTCGTGAGGAAACAAAAGAAGAAAAGAATATTCCTATAGAAAAAGCAGCTAGATTGGTAAAAGAACGAATTAAAGGAAATCGCAAAGGTCTAGAAGAACCGAATTATCTGCACTCCTTTCGAGTGCGGGATTTAGTTATGAAGTTTTCCCTGGTAGACGACCCTAATAGTGATCTTTTCGTAGCGGCCTTGCTTCACGATATCGTGGAGGACGGAGGAGTTTCGTTTGATGAGCTCAAAGACATGGATTTTTCTGACCGAACTATTGAACTTGTGAAATTGTGCACTCACCCAATGGATATAAAGAACAAAACTGAAAGATGGATGCGGATGGTAAATAGACTAATTGAAGCAAATGATCATGATGCGTGGCGCATCAAAGTTGCCGACCTCGCGGATAACTTGAAACAATCTAAGGGATTAACTTTGGAGAATCGTGAATTTATGATTGATGTTAAAGCGCCAATATTTCTTCGGTTAGCCATTCTTGTTCCTGATTCACCTTATTCTGTGCTAGAAAAAGAAATAGAAAAGCAGAAAAAAGAATTAGCAGAAAAATCAGAATCGGAAATTACATTTTTACCAAAGTATGAAAATCCTGAAAATACAGTGATATAATATATTCATGATACTACAAATCAAATAGAGGAGAAGGGTGGAATTGCGGCGGGAAGAAGGAGAAGAAGTAAAACACAATATTTCAAGAGGGAAAGGGTTGTCCAGTTATCAACATGTTTGGCTTGACTTCTTTACATAGTTTGTGTAAACATGTTCGTATGAACATGTTTACACAAAAAATAAAGGACTTCCGTATTAAAAAAGGGTTGTCTCAAGAGACTGTGGCGCGGGCTATTGGCGTATCTAGACCGACATATACAGCTATTGAGGCAGGAAAACAGAGGCTTGACCTGGATGAAGCGGGGAAACTCGCAAGTTTTTTTGGTATTGATGTGGACACACTTCTCTCGGGAAATGTCCCAGATATTATGAAGTATAAACACATGATATTGACATATCTACGAATGAATTTGTCAAAAGATAAAAAAGTGCCAAAAACTAAACTTGCCAAGCTCTTGTACCTAGCTGACTTTGCGTGGTTCTATGATCATTTTGAAAGTATGAGTGGAATGCAATATAGGAAGATTGCCTACGGTCCTGTTCCTGACATGTTTTTCCGCGCAATAGACGAACTCGAAGAAGACGGAAAAATTATTATTGATAGAAAAGTTTCCGAAGGAAAGGAGATGTTTTTAATTAGCGAATCTGAAAGTAATGCCAACGAAAAGATTAACACCCTCTCGGCTCTCGAAAATGGCTTAATAAAAAAAATTGCAAAAAAATGGAAAGATAAAAAAACTGAGGAAATTGTGAACTTTACGCACAATCAGTTGCCTTATTTTTTGTGTCGAGACAATGAGCTCATCCCCTATGGGCTTATTACCCAAGAAGATCCTGGGTTCGTGTACTAGATTGCCATGCTAGGAAATTTCTCTGTCCAAATTGAGAGCTTTGCGAGAAGGCACTTCATAAAAAGTTTTCAGAAGAAGTATAAAAGCAAGTGGGATTTTACATTGATATATATTATCGAGGAGCTTGCCCGCCTGGATAATTTCTTGAAAACTGATAGAGCAGAAACTATAATTGATGCGGGCGATATTAAAATAGTGAAGACAAAATTCAGAGTGGCAGGAACGAATGAATCTGCAAAAGCGTCTGGTAATCGATGTATTGTTGCTTGGTGTATTAGTAAGCAGTCAGTATCAATCTTGCTTGTATACGGTAAAACAGATTTGAGTGGTAAAAATGAAACTGCGAACTGGAAAGCATTAATAAAAGATAATTATAAAGAGTATTCGAGCCTATTCTAGGAGCCACCCGCTCGCAACCCTCTCCTCCTTTGCGAGCGGGCTTGCGTGCGAACGGGAGGCCGTTCAGGCTCTGAAGAGAGCCTTCAGGCTCGAACGGGGGGTCCCGCCTTCGCTAAAGCTACGGACGGTCAAGCAAGCGCAATTAGGTTGTGATTTGCTTACGTCTTACGATGAGCAAGATTGAAAGCAACGCATTCCCAATTACCCAAGCTATGATCCATGAGGTGGATAAGTAGTTATAATTTTCTATTGCCAATAATGCTAGAGCGAACCGGATGGCATTTGTTACATACAGCGATAAAGTTTCAGAGTGCGGGTCCCGATAAGATTTACGCACAGTTGGGATAAATGCCAACATATCAGCAAGAATAACTAAGGAAATCGAAATTTCAGGCTGATCAGCAAGTAACCAGAAGCCGATTGCAGCGAGGGATAATATGGCTACAATAGTGTCGGAAGTTGTGATATCTCTTTTGCCATTTTTAAAACTCAAGACTACAACCCCAATGCAAAGAAGACCCGCGGCGGCCGTAATCCAAGTAGCTGGACCTGCACCTCCCTTGATTTGCAAAGCAACGAGCAAGATTGTAAGCAAACCCCACAGTGACCAGCTGTATATGTGCGGACGAGTTTTACCTTTACGGATGTCCCGATAGTAAGGGATATAAGCTATAAAAGTCAGCACCACAGCAATAACACCGATGATTTCTTTCATATTGTAATAATTATAACATCTCTCAATTAATTTCACCCGCATTTGCGTGGAGCTCGGACATTTCCGCTAGGGCGTCACAGACTCTCGAATGAGCGCCGACGTAGCAAGCAAGAAATAATCTAAAATCTTGAGAAATACAATGTCCGAGGCTGATGTTAGGATACGTCCCCTTTAGATTTGGTCGGAAAATGCTAGAATGACCGCAGGCACGACATCATCATTTGCCAAATTACCCGCCCGAACGACTGATAAGAATCAGATTCGTTCAGTCGGGCGGGGCTCAGTTGGTACCCCTGTCCGCATAATGCCAAAGTAGCTCAGATGGTAGAGCAACCGATTCGTAATCGGTAGGTCGTGAGTTCGATTCTCACCTTTGGCTCCAAAAGGATAAAATTTGAGTCAGATTCAGGATTGAGATGAGGGGGTATTGACGTATTAGATGACATCTGTTATGCTCTAGAAGTCGTCCATAATCCCACCTAGTTTCTCCCGGGTGCGGGTTGTTGTTGGATGACAGGTTGGCGGTCGTGTTTGTTCATGCACTCGGTGCGGTGTTCAATCGGTTCCTCGTACCGAAGAGAGTGGCCGGTCGCCAACCTAACGTTTTCCCCGCTTGTCGAGCGTCGTGCTGGAGTTCGATTGCTCAAGATAGCGGGTGAGGGGAGTGGCGGCGGCTTCGTTTCTGTTTATATCGAAGCCGCCGCCCAACAATTTCCATTTGTTCTTTGTTTTTTCGGTTTTTTTTGCCCATAGTAAGCCGCGCTTTTTCAAAGTAGCGGCTTTTATTTATTCATTTTCCACAGACACCCTATCGAAAAATGAATACACACGTGCTAAACTACACCTATATGGGATCCATTTTTTCTTTTCAGCAAATCTATCTCCTTTTTGGCGCATTCATCTTGCTCATTTATTGGGGCTTTGCGTTTACTATTATTTACCATCTTACCCGTTTTGGGATTGGCGTTCAGCCGAAGAGAATTTCTGCCGTCTACTTTCTGGGAACAGTAATGCTTTTTATCTTTGCCGCGCTCCTCTCAACTACAGTCAATGTCTCCGGACTCTCTTCTCGCCTTTTTGATTCACCACAGAATAACAATATGCTCCAATGAAAATAAAAAATCTGTTCGCACTTTTTTTGGAATCGGCAAATAATTTTGAGGGCAAAGAGAAAGACGAGGAGGTTCTGCTCCTTATCCGCCGGCATCCGTTCTATGTCATTGTTCAAGCTGTGTACATTTTTCTCATGGCGCTTATCCCTTTTGTGATAGGAGTCGAAGCGCAGTCTTTTCTTTTTTCGCACAATTTAGTCGCTCTTTTTTTCTTCCTTCTCGCGCTTTGGTATCTTATTCTCTGGCAGTTGCTTTTTTATAAAATCACAATGTATACTCTCGATGTGTGGATTGTTACCAACCACAGGATTATTGACAGCACGCAACACGGTTTTTTTGACCGAAGAATATCGGAATTGCACCTCGCTCGAGTGCAGGATATTTCTGTTGAAACGGAGGGGATGATTCCGACTTTTTTTCATTTCGGGGATCTCGAAGTTCAAACTGCGGGCACGGAAAGCAAATTCAAGTGTATTAAGATTCCGCATCCCGAAGCGGTAAAAGGTAAAATTATGGAATACGTGTCGCATGCGGCCTCTACCTACTCGTCAACTCCAATTGTTTAATAGGCAGTTTGCAATTTTTTTTCAGTCTAGTATTGTAAGGGCTGGGTTTGTTTTATCCTCGGAGTGTCTCGAGTTTTGCGAAGCGACGTGCTTCGATGTCCTTGTTTCTTAGAGAGTCAACGTTCCAGTGCCTGACAAGGAGACTCGAGCGCTCCGGGGACCAATTTCTAGTCGCGCGCCAACTGACACGGTGCGCGATTTTTCTACATTCTGATACTATATACTTTGTGCCTCTAGCTTCACACACTTTTCATACATGTTAAATGAAAGCCGAAAAATGAACAGCGCAAGCGGTGACGCGCGAATCAAGGAAATCGAAGCGTTGATGATCGATTCGGAATTTTGGTCTGACAAGCAAAAGTCCCAGTCTCTGATTAGGGAACTTCAGGAATTGAAGGAGGGAATGTCAACGGGCGGGACAGGAGGAAAATTTGACCGAGGTGGGGCCGTCATTACCATATTTTCAGGAGCGGGAGGAGACGATGCCGAAGATTTTTCCGCCATTCTTTTTAGAATGTATCGAAAGTATATCGAAAACAAGGGGTGGAAAATCAGCATGCTTCACTCGAACGAAAATGACCACGGAGGGTTTCGCAACCTTACATTTGAAATAGACGGCAAGGGCGTGTATGGAACGCTCAAAAACGAGTCGGGCGTTCACCGCCTTGTGCGCATTTCCCCATTTAACGCCAAAAAACTCCGCCACACGTCGTTTTCAATGGTTGAAGTGATTCCCAAATTCGACAAGACGGTTGATATTGAAATTCCGCCTGCTGAAATCGAAATTAGCTACGCGCGCTCAAGCGGGCCGGGAGGCCAGAACGTGAACAAGCGGGAGACCGCAGTCCGCCTTGTGCATCTCCCGACAAAAATCGCGGTGCATGTGGAAACAGAACGGTCGCAGGCGCAGAATAAGGAAAGGGCGATGGACTTGCTTCGGGGAAAGCTCTACAAAATGCGAGAAGACGAGCGGGTGGCAAAAGAAAAAGGCATGTATATCTCAAAGACGACCTCTGTTGAGTGGGGCAATCAGATTCGCTCATACGTTCTTCACCCTTACAAAATGGTGAAAGACCATAGAACAAACGTGGAGACCTCGCAGGTGGACAAAGTGCTGGAAGGAGGATTGGAGGAGTTTATTAGCGCTGAAGCATTGCTCTAAGCTGTTAGCTGTCGGATCACTTGTGATGAAGCAGAAAAGATAATAGAATAAGAGTGCAACCTAAAAGCTAGAAGCTAATAGCTAATAGCTGTTCATATGATTTATTTCGACAAAGTTTCAAAAGTATACGGAGATAAATGCGTCGCTCTTGATGATGTTACCTTTAGCGTCGAGCCAGGGGAGTTTATTTCCATCGTCGGACACTCTGGTGCTGGAAAGACGACGCTTCTCAAAATGATTTTAGCTGAAGAGATGCCCACCGGAGGCGGGGTTTTTTTTGAATCGGTAAACATTCATTCGCTTGGGAAATCAGAGATGAATCAGTTTCGTAGACGCATCGGCAGCATTTTTCAGGATTTCCGTCTCCTGCCGGGGAAAACCGCGTACGAAAACATCGCGTTCGCCATGGAGGTCGCAGGAAGGACGGATGAGGAAATAGCCGCCGACGTGCCGTACGTTTTTGAGCTCGTTGATTTGTCACATAAAATGCACAATTTTCCGCACCAACTTTCGGGAGGCGAGAAGCAAAGAGTGGGGATAGCGAGAGCAATCGTGAATCACCCGGATATCATTATTGCGGACGAGCCGACTGGGAACCTCGACCCCGTAAACACCTACGACATCGTCCAGATTTTGAAAAAGGTGAATTCTTTGGGCACGACTGTTATTCTCACCACGCACAACAGGGGAGTGATTGATTCACTTGCGAAGCGGGTGATTACATTGGATGAAGGCAGGCTGGTGAGGGACGACAAAGAGGGCAAGTTTGTTTTGTAAGACAAAAC
Organism: Candidatus Taylorbacteria bacterium; assembly: GCA_039934295.1. NCBI lineage: Bacteria > Candidatus Tayloriibacteriota > Candidatus Tayloriibacteriota bacterium. The sequence goes on from JBDTMN010000006.1 coordinate 54,582, forward strand.
AAAATTTACAATACTTTATACTTTTCACTTTATACTTTATACTATTTTCACAATGCTTTGGGTCAACACAAAAAGAGTTTTAAAATCGGGATTCGTCAACTTTTGGAGGAATGGATTTATTTCGCTGTCCTCCATCCTTATCATGGTTATCACCCTTTTCGTCATCGGGTCTATTATTTTTGTGAGCGCGACTTTGCAGTCTTCACTTTTGGAGTTAAAGAAGAAGGTGGATATCAACGTGTATTTCGTGACGAGCGCGAAAGAGGCGGACATTCTTGCCGTCAAGCAGTCGATAGAAAAACTCCAGGAAGTTTCGTCAGTTGAATATATTTCTCAGGACCAGGTGCTCGCCAATTTCAAAAAAAGGCATGAGAACGACCAGCTGACTCAGCAGGCTCTCGAAGAAATCAACGGCAATCCGTTGGGCGCAACATTGAATATCAATGCAAAAGATCCTTCACAATACGGGAGCATTGCGGAGTATTTGAAAAGCGACAGCACCCTTACTCCCGGCGGAGCGTCAATTATCGACAAGGTGAACTACGAGCAAAACAAGGGGGCGATTGAAACGCTTACCTCTATAATCAGGATTGCCGAAAAGCTAGGGTTCGGCATCACCCTTTTCCTCATCATTCTTTCTATAGTTATCACCTTAAATACTATTCGGCTTACTATTTACACTTCCCGCGAAGAGATTGCCGTCATGCGCCTCGTGGGAGCGAATAACATGTATATTCGAGGGCCATTCGTAGTTGCCGGAATGACGTACGGGCTAATCTCTGCGATTATCACTCTTCTCCTTTTCTATCCCGTTACGTTTTGGCTCGGGCGGGTGACGGAGCGATTTTTTACCGGCATCAATCTTTTCAATTATTACATCAATAATTTTGGGCAGATATTTCTCATCATTGTCGGTTCGGGAATTTTAATCGGCGCGATTTCGAGTTTTCTTGCAGTCCGCCGCTATCTCAAGATTTAATACGCACTTACGGTGAGCGGTTTTGTCCGTATACTCATACGCCTTTGGCGGATTCGTATTTCGTAGTAGTATAGGGAAATGAAAAAAACGAAAAAGTTTATCTTCGTGACCGGCGGAGTAATGAGCGGAGTAGGAAAAGGCATAGCTTCGTCTTCCATCGGTACGATTCTGAAGGCGAGAGGGTTTAAAGTTACTGCCCTCAAAATTGACCCCTACGTGAACATTGACGCGGGGACGATGAATCCCACCGAGCACGGCGAAGTATTCGTGCTCTCTGATGGGGACGAGTGTGACCAGGATATGGGCAACTATGAGCGGTTTCTTGATATGAACCTTTCGCGAGTGAACTACATGACGACGGGGAGAATTTATCAGGAGGTTATCCGCAAGGAAAGAAATCTCGAATACAAGGGAAAAAATGTCGAAGTGGTGCCCGATATTCCGATTGAAGTTATTCGTCGCATTGAAGTCGCGCAAAAAGATGCGGAGGCCGATATCACTATCATTGAGATTGGAGGAACGATTGGAGAATACCAAAACGTGATTTTTCTTGAGGCCGCGAGAATGATGAAAACAAAATATCCCGATGATGTTGCTATTGTCATGGTGAGTTTTGTGCCGATGCCCTCGAAAATTGGCGAAATGAAAACCAAGCCGACGCAATACGCATCTCGAAGTTTAAACAGCGTAGGATTGCAGGCGGATATCATCATTGCCCGTGGAGAACTTCCTCTCGATAACAAAAGAAAGGACAAAATCGCCCTTTTTTGCAATATAAAACCTGAAAATGTCATTTCCGCGCCTGACGTTGAAAGTATTTACGATGTGCCCATCAATTTTGAAAGGGACAACCTGGGCGAAATACTGTGCAAGACGCTCAAAATTAACTCCTCTAAAAAAACCGATTTAGGTTCATGGGAGGCGTTTGTGCGGAAGGCAAAATCGGCAAAGAATGAGGTGAAAATAGCGATAGTCGGAAAATATTTTGATTCGGGGGATTTTGTTTTGGGTGATGTGTACATTTCTGTCATCGAAGCCATTAAATATTCGGCATACAAGTTGGGCATGAAGCCGAAAATTGAATACATCAATTCAAAGGATATTGAAAATGGAAAGCTTGGAGTTCAGAGTTTGAAAAAGTTTGACGGAATTGTCGTTCCAGGGGGATTCGGCGAGACGGGAATCGAGGGCATTATCAAAGTCATTGAGTTCGCGCGGAAAAACAAGATTCCGTATTTCGGACTTTGCTACGGCATGCAACTCATGGTTATTGAATATGCTCGCAACGTTCTCGGCATAAAAGACGCGCACACGTCCGAAATTAATCCGAATGCGAAGAATCTTGTTATTGACATCATGCCGGACCAGAAGGAAAAATTGCTGACTAAAGATTATGGAGGAAGCATGAGGCTCGGAGTGTATCCCGCGCATTTGCGAAAAGGCTCGATTGCCGAGCGTGCCTATGGCAGGCAGACTATAGAGGAGAGACATCGGCATCGATATGAAGTCAATCCGAAGTATCACATCAGATTTACGGAGGGAGGCCTTGTCTTTTCGGGAGTTTCTCCCGACCGGCGTCTCATGGAAATTGCGGAACTTTCCAGTGTTTCGCATCCGTTTTTCCTGGGCACACAGTTTCACCCCGAATTTCTCGCAAGGCCGTCAAGTCCACATCCCTTGTTTACCGAATTTATGAAAGCCGCAGGCAAAAAGTCTAAACGGTGACTCGTTGCTTCGTAGCTTTTTCTCTCAAATGGCAATCGTAAAAAAGAAAATACACTCCGATTTTTTCGAACTCATTGCAGTTGGCAAGAAAAAGTTTGAGCTCCGCGTAGCGGATTTTGATGTAAAAGAAGGGGACACGCTTTTGCTTGAAGAATGGAATCCGAAAACAAAAAAATATACTGGCAGAACGTTGGAGAAAAAAGTTACCTACATTTTGAAATTTGACCTCGACAAATTCGGCCAGAAAGAGCTTATTTTGAAACGTGGTCTTTACGTTCTGCAATTTTGACGAAAAATAAATTTTTGATTTTTGATTCATAAAAAAAGGTAAAGCCGTCCGCCCTCGGCTTTCACCCGAGGTTTTTTTATGCTCGCAAGGGGTTACCAATCAATTTCCGCACAAAGCTGGGAGACTTGGACTCGAACCAAGATAACATCCTCCAGAGGGATGTGTCCGACCATTAGACGATCTCCCAGCTCTGTGAATAAACTGTTATGGGGAAAGCTTCAATAAGAGAAGAATACTGAATAAATAGCGATTATTCAAGCATAAAAAACCCCAGCACTGCAAAGTGCTGGGGTCGCGATTCTGTTTTTGCTATTTTCGACTTCTGCCGATGAGAAACAAGCCGTCTTTAACTTCGAAAGTTGTCTTCACCTCAATTCCCGACCGGTATAAATAGTCGGTGAAAACTGGCAAGCTCCATTTAACTCCGAGTATTGGTTTCCGAAAGACGGAGCGCACATCCTTCCATTGAAAGACTCTGTGAGAACCCGAATTGCATAACACCGGCGCGCTGATGAATGCGAGTCCGCCCGGTCGTAAAATTCGTCCCATCTTTTTCATGACGGAAAGGACTTCTTCCGGCGGGATATATCCAAAGACTCCATGCACCCAAAGGCAATCAAAACTGTCATCCTCAAAGGTCATTTGCCGCATATCCATTTTGATGAATCGTCCCTTCGGAGCGTATTTCCTAGCTGTGATTATAGGTATTTCGGCCCTGTCGATGCCGGTGTAGTCAAACCCGGCAGTGATGAATGCGGGAGCATCATTGCCCGTTCCACAACCAAGGTCCAGGACCTTTTTACCTTTTCCCATTTCGCTACCAAGCTTCTCGATGACTTTTACACAAGAAGAGTAAACTTTCGGGCATCCTCCCTCGGCGTTAAAATATGCTTCTGTTGCCTCATCAAGTGCCGGAATTTGTTCCGGTGTGGCCTCGCCTATCTCCACGCCAAAGAGCTCTCTGACTAGGGCGTTGACCGATTTATCCGATATATATGTGTCCATAATGTTTGTTCTAAAAAGTAATATACATTCATACTGCTATATTGTCAAGGCAAAGAGCGTATTTTTCCATTACAGTAGATTTTTGGTATACTGCTCGCATTACAAGTTAGTGATTAACAAAATATGACAATAAATTATTTGGCCGTATTGGTTTGCGCTCTAGCCGCTATGGCTGTCGGATTTGTATGGTATGGACCATTGTTTGGAAAAGCTTGGATGAAGATTATGGGCGCGGAAAGTATGACGGCGGAACAAAAGCAGTCGATGAAAAAGATGATGGGCGGAATGTATTTCTTGCAGTTCGTACTATCTTTTGTTACCGCGGGCGCGCTTGCGTATCATATTTCCAATTGGGCGGGCAACGCCTCAAGCCTAGGAATAGCACTCTGCGCTTGGTTCGGTTTCGTCATGACTACTAATGCCGGCGCATGCCTGTGGAGTGGAAAGCCACCAAAAGTAGCCTGGAGAATGTTCTACATCTCATCAGGCGCGCAACTTATTACCTTTATCTGTAAGATTTACTCGCGTTGTTCACAGTTCTTGCGGGTAAAAGTAATTGG
>JBDTMN010000007.1 GCA_039934295.1 Candidatus Taylorbacteria bacterium
GATTTGAAAATCCTGCATTCTCGAGATCAACGAGTTTAGGTTTGATGTTTTCCTCAAATGAATAATTGAGGATTGTCGGAAACTTCTCAACCAACTTTACGGGATTTTCAAATCCCGCTTTCTTGAGGTTTTCAAGCTTTGCTTTGATGTTTTCTTCGAATGAAAGGTTGAGGATTTGCGGATTCTTCTCAACCAATGCTACAGGATTTTCAAATCCCGCAATCTTGAGGTTAGAGAGTTTAGCATCAATATTATGCTCAAGGTGACTTTTGTCACCCATAAAATCTGCGACAAATTCCGGAGAGAACCCGAGGTCTGTCAAATGCACGCTTCTTCTTAGCATCTCCTCCGAAGTACCGGCTTTGTTATCAGTTCGTCTTAAATCTTTAAATGATTCATCATTCATAATTGGTATGATTAGGGGCAACTCGGTTTGTTCGATGAGCATAGTATATAAAAATTGGAATCAAAGAGAAAGCAGGAGGTTATGATAGAATGATTATATGCCCATAACACTAGAGGATATTTCAAAGAATAATTTACATCATGCATATTGCATAGAAGGAGGAAAGGATGAAGTATATGCAGAACTTTTAGAATTTATAGAAAATACACTTGGAATTTCAACGAGGGGCAATCCGGATTTTTCGCACCTTGATGTGGAGACTTTGAATATCGAAGAAGGGAGAGCGCTCAAAGAGCGTCAGCAAAATAAATCTCTAGATGGAGGAAAGAAGATTTTTGTCGTTTCCGCAAACAGCATCACTCGCGAGGCGCAGAACTCGCTTTTGAAAATCTTTGAAGAGCCAACCGAGAATACCCATTTTTTTCTTATCTTACCTTCCGCAGAGATTTTGATTCCCACATTAAAATCACGTTTGCATATTGTAAAACAGACTGGCATGAAAGAGGAGTCTGTCGAGGCAAATGAAGAAGCAAAGAAATTTGTCTTATCATCTAAATCTGCACGGCTTCTCCATTTGAAGAGCATTATCGAAGAAAAGGATAAACAAAAAGCTATTTCATTTCTGAATCTACTGGAGGGGTATCTTGCGAGTGATAGGGATATGAAAAAATTGAAAAAGGAAGAAGTGTTTGTCTTAGAAGAAATTATACGAATGAAGCAATATTTAGGAGACCGAGGGGCAAGTGTGAAAATGATTTTGGAATACATAGCGCTGATCGTGTGACATGTAACATATAACATGTAGCATGTAACATGTAACATGTAGCATGTAACGTAAGAAATCAAACGACACTCTTCATTCAGGTGTTACCCTAGTCCGTCCGAACGGGTTTAGGACAAGTTACATGTTTTGTGTTACATGATTATTGCGTTATACTCTTTGCATGTATAATTTTTCCGATTTCAAAAAGAAAACTGATGGCGTGCACGACTGGCTTAAGAAGGAGTTGGGCAATATTCGCACAGGACAAGCATCTCCACAGCTTTTGGACTCAATAGAAGTTGAGTCGTATGGCTCAAAAGTGTCTTTAAACCAAATTGCTCAAGTCACCGTGGAGGATGGCAAGACACTTCGTATTTCTCCTTGGGATAGCTCGCAAATTAAGGACATTGAAAAAGCTATTTTAGTTTCAAATTTAGGGCTTTCACCGCGAGTGGACGAAACGGGACTTCGGGTCGCATTTCCTCCTCTTACCGGAGAGAGAAGGCAGGAACTTTCAAAAGTCGCGGGAGCGAAACTCGAGGAATCAAAAATTTCAGTTCGAAACGAGAGAGAGAAGGTGCTCAAAGATATCCAATCGAAGGAAAAAAAGGGCGAAATGACAGAGGACGACGTGCGCAAGTCAAAGTCAGAACTTCAAAAGCAAATTGATGAAGCGAACAAGAAATTATTGGAAATAAAAGAAAAGAAAGATAAGGAAATTTTGAATTAAATATACCAATATACCAATGAAGAAATATACGAATGCATACTAATACATTCCTCCTGCGACGAAGCAATGCCCGCCCGTACCGAAATAGTACGTTCGGGCGGGCTCCCTTTAGCGAGGAAGAATTGGAATTCCTCCTTTGGAAAGGAGGTGTCGAGTTTGCGAGACGGAGGATGTATACATTATTCGTTTTCATTAGTATATTAGGGATTTATTCGTATATTGGTATTTGAAGCTATGTCAGTAATAATATTCATAATCATCCTCGCGATTCTTGTCCTCGTCCACGAGTTCGGGCATTTTATCGTTGCTAAGAAGTCGGGGATTCGAGTGGACGAATTCGGTCTCGGTTTTCCGCCAAGAATCTGGGGCAAAAAATACGACGGGACCATTTATTCTATAAACTGGATTCCATTCGGAGGATTTGTGAAGATATTTGGAGAAAATCCCGATGACGAATCTCTAAGCGGGCCTCAAAGCTCGAGAAGTTTTGTGAACAAGAAGCGTCCGATACAAGCGTTAGTTTTAGTTGCCGGAGTCACCATGAATATTCTTTTTGCGTGGGTATTGATTTCCATCGGGTTCATGTCCGGACTTCCCACGAGTGTTGACGAGACGAACCAGTCTCAAATCAAAGATGCAAAGCTTGTGGTCACGCAAGTTTTGTCGGACAGTCCCGCGCAAAAAGTCGGGTTGAAAGCTGGAGACGAAATCGTATCGTTGCATTCTGGTGCCGACACTTTAAGTGATGGGGCAGTGGATGTCTCTCGCGTTCAGAATTTCATTTCTCTTCATGGCGGAAAATCTGTATCCCTCGAACTCCAAAGGGGAGGGAATGCAGTTGAGATTGAGGCTATTCCTACCGAGGGAATTGTTCCCGGTAAAAGCGCACTCGGATTTTCAATGGATTTTATTGGTTCGCTTCGGCTACCCATTCATGAAGCTCTTTGGGAGGGAGCGAAGCTTACTGCGAACCTGACTTACGCGATTGCAGAAAGTCTCACACTTTTTATTTACCATGCATTTACCGGAACTGCCGATTTTTCGGAAGTGACCGGCCCGGTGGGGATTGCTGGCATGGTGGGGGATGCAACGCAACTTGGCTTTATCTACCTTCTTTCATTCACTGCTTTTATATCTTTGAATCTCGCAGTTTTGAATCTACTGCCATTTCCGGCGCTCGATGGAGGAAGGCTCTTGTTTGTACTCATCGAATCCGTTATAAGGAAGCCCATTAACCATAAAGTGGCAAATGCATTGAATTCCGCGGGCTTCGCACTCCTTATTTTGCTCATGCTTGTGGTAACATATAAAGACATTATTAAGTTGATTCATTAAAATTCTGTAGTCGATAATCCATACTCTATTCAAATGCGCCAATCACAGCTATTTACAAAAACCCGCAAAGAGGCCCCGAAAGACGAGGTTTCAAAAAACGCGATTCTTTTAATCCGCGCAGGATTCATCAACAAAGAAATGGCGGGCGTGTATTCTTTCTTGCCGTTGGGTCTGCGGGTATTGAATAAAATAAACGCGATTGTGAGAGATGAGATGAACGCAATCGGAGGCGTAGAATTCTTTTTGACCTCGCTTCAAGACAAAGCAGTTTGGGAAAAATCGGGAAGGTGGGATGACAAAGTTGTGGACAATTGGTTTAAGACAAAGCTCAAAAATGGGACGGATTTGGGGTTGGCTTTCACTCATGAAGAGCCGTTGACACAACTTATGAAAGAACATATCCGTTCGTGGAGAGACCTTCCGCGATATCCGTATCAGATTCAAACAAAATTTCGCAACGAGGCGAGAGCAAAGAGCGGAATCATGAGGACTAGAGAATTTCTCATGAAAGACCTCTACTCATTTTCCGAGAATGAGAAGGAGCACGAAGTTTTCTATGGTAAAGCAAAAGATGCGTATAAGAAAATTTTTGAGAGAGCGGGTGTGGGAGAGAGTACTCATCTTACCTATGCTTCGGGCGGAACATTTTCGAAATTCTCGCATGAATTTCAGACCGTTACCCTCGCCGGTGAAGATGACATCTATGTTTGCGGGAAATGCGGTGTAGCTGTGAATGAAGAGGTTGTCGCGGACTTTAACTCAAGCTGTCCGGAGTGCAAAAACAAAGACTTAAAAAAGGAAAAGGCCGTGGAGGTGGGAAATATTTTTCCACTCGGTTACAAATACTCCGAGACTCTCGGTCTCTCATTTATTGATGCTGAGGGAGAGAAAAAATCGGTTTTCATGGGCTCATACGGCATCGGTCCCGCCCGACTCATGGGAGCGGTTGTAGAGGTTCTCTCCGACGACAAAGGTCTGGTCTGGCCTTCCGCAATTTCGCCTTTTGCTCACCATCTCATTCCCATATTCGATAAGGAAGAAAAGGCTCTAAACTATGCGGATAAATTGTATGAAAATCTACTCGACAAAGGCGTGGAAGTCTTATACGATGACAGAGACATGAGGGCGGGAGAGAAATTTGGCGACGCAGATTTAATGGGTATTGCAAGCCAAATTGTGGTGAGTGAAAAAACAATAGCCGAGGACAGCGTAGAGGTAAAAGACAGAAAAACGGGAAAGGTAGAAAAAATTAAATTAAAGGAATTTCTCTCTCAAGTTTGATAGTAAATACCCATAACTCATAATGTATAACTGAATAACTCATAACGAAATTCAGGATTGTTTTTGTAATTCAGTTAAGCAGTTATACAGTTATGAGTCATAAGTTGTCGTTTATAAATGAACAAACACAAAGAAAAAATATATCGCTGGCTGTCAAACGATATCGGAATTGATCTCGGAACCACGAGCACCTTAGTGTATGTGCGTGGACAAGGGATTATATTGAACGAACCTTCTGTCGTGGCATTGAATCAAAAAACCGGGCAGGTTGTGGCAGTCGGACTTCCCGCAAAAGCAATGTTGGGGAGAACACCTGCGCACATTCAGGCGGTGAAGCCACTTGTCGATGGTGTCATTTCGGATTTTGAAATTACCGAAGAGATGATTCTCTATCTTTTAAACAAAGCGGGAAAAAATTCCAAAAAATTTCTTGGTCCCCGCGTCGTTGTGGGAGTACCCTACGGCATCACAAACGTTGAAACGAGAGCCGTGCGTGATGCGACCAAAAACAGCGGTGCAAGAGAGGTGCATATTGTCGAGGAGCCCATGGCGGCCGCAATCGGCATCCGCCTTCCCGTGAATGAGCCGGTCGGGAACATGATTATTGACATCGGAGGGGGGACGGCGGACATCGCCGTGATTTCGCTCGGAGGCATTGTTCGTGCCAAGACTCTGAAGTCAGCGGGGGAAAAATTAAACAGCGACATCATTTCTTATATCCGTGGGGAATTCAAGATTTTAATCGGGGAAAAAACGGCTGAACTCATAAAAATTACTATCGGCTCCGTTATTCCCACCGACCATTCCCAAGAGATTTCCGTCAAGGGCAGAGATTTGGTGACAGGTCTGCCCCGTGAAGTCATTATCACGGACTCCGACGTGCGGGAGGCAATATCGCAAACTATCGAGAACATAGTGGAATCTGTGAAGGAAGTGCTGGAGACGACTCCTCCAGAGATTGTTTCCGATATTATGCAAAGAGGAATACATGTAGTGGGAGGAGGAGCTCTATTTCAGGGGTTGGGAGAACTTTTGCATGAGAGTGTTAAAATCCCTATCCATATTGCGGAGGATCCTCTTACTGCGGTTGCGCGCGGAACCGGAATAATCCTGGAGAATATGGAAATGTACGAAGATCTTCTGATTCAAAACGAAGATGAATTACCCCCTCAAAAATAAAGTCGGAAACCGAAGAAAGAAAGCGAGCCTGCTCGGAATTCCGATACTTTTCCTTATCCTCATTTTTTTATTGAGCGCGTATTTGCCTAATGGTGGGGGCACGATTCTGCTTGCAATCGGACGACCCTTCTTTGTAGCAAAAAATAGCATAGTGGAAGGCGGAGGAAATTTCCTCGAATATTTCCGATCCAAAGGAGCGCTCATCGAAGAAAATAAAAATTTAAAGGCAGAGGCCGATGATCTTGCTTACGGCTTAATACGATTGAATATACTTGAAAAAGAAAATCAGGAGCTCAAGGCGGAGTTTGGAAGAGCAAAACCAGAGAAGTCTGTTCTTGCCTACGTACTAACTTCTCCAGGCTTCTCGCCCTATGACACATTTCTTTTAGATGCGGGGTCGAAGGATGGGGTAGCTTTTGGTGACACGGTCTCGATTGCGGGCGGACTCGGGGTGGGACATATTAAAGAAGTGTTTTCTCGAACCTCGCTTGCCCTCCTGTATTCATCGCCGGGAGAAGAAGTCACTGTCCGCATTCCTCCTCAACAAATTATGGCAAAGGCCTACGGTCGAGGCGGAGGGAATTTTGAAATAAAATTACCAAAAGATATTGACGTTCAAAAGGGCGCACTTATTTCAATGCCGGGGGTCGACAACGCAATTTTGGGGGTTGTGGAGGCAATCGAAACGGATGCCACTCAATCACTCCAACTCGTTCTTGTGAGAAATTTGTTTAATATCAATCAGATTGATAAAGTCTATATCAAAAAACAAAAGCAAATTTGAGAGACGCATAATGACAGATATGATTCTCATGCTCTCGGTTTTCTTTATTCCCTGGTGGGTGGTCTTGGGGCTCGGAATCTGTTTTCTTTTTTATTTTGACTCATTTGTCGAGATTTTGATTTTAGGATTTATGATTGATTCAGTTTATAATGTGTCCTCATCACACTATCTGCATTTTCAATTTATTATTTCTCTCCTTTCAGTCGTTCTCTTTGTTTTTTCGACGCAAATAAAAAAACGACTTACGATTTATAAGAATTAAATACTAATATACCAATGAAGAAATATACGAATGAAAACCAATAATTCAAGATTTTCTAAGTTTCTTATTCGTATTCATTTGTATATTAGGAGTTATTAGTATATTGGTATGCTTATCTTTCAATGAAAAAAAAGTTTGACTCAAGCCGAAATCTCGAAATTCATCCAGATGAAATATTTCTTGATTCAAAAAATCTTCCCGATTTTGATACCGACCAATTTGAGGGAAGAATTGAGAAACCAATATCCAAGAAACCTTATATTTTTCTTTGTTTGATATTTTTATCGATCGGGCTTGCTTATATCGCAAGGATCGGTATTCTGCAAATCCGCGATGGAGAAGCCTACTCGCTTCAAAGCGAAAATAACCGCCTCCGTCACAGCCTGATTTTTGCGGAGAGGGGAGTCATTTATGACAGAAACGGCGAGTTGCTTGCTTCCAACGTGGAAGATCCTCTAGGACGGCCTTTTTCGGCGAGGAAGTATAGTTCTCTCTCCGGGCTATCGCACATTTTGGGCTATATGAAATATCCGGCGAAAGATGCGAATGGTTTTTATTACGACGAAACTTACGACGGCAAGGACGGGGTGGAGAAATTTTATAATGAATATCTTACGGGAGTAAACGGCCTTAAAATAATTGAAACGAATGCGACCGGAGGCGCGGAATCCGAAAATACTATCGAACCACCTCAATCGGGAAAGAGCCTCAACTTATCCGTCGACGCAAAATTGCAGAACGCTTTTTATGAGATTATAAAAAAGATTGTTGATGACATAGGCTTTACGGGAGGGGCCGCCGCCCTCATGGACATCAAGACTGGGGAAATTATCGCACTTACGAGTTTTCCCGAATACTCGTCTCAAATTCTCACTGACGGATCTGATTCATCCGCGATTCAAGACGTTTTAAGCGACCCTCGAAACCCTTTTCTTGATCGGATTGTCGACGGGCTGTATACGCCCGGCTCTATCGTAAAGCCATTTATCGCTCTCGGTGCATTGCAGGAAGACGTGATTAATCCGGAGACAAAAATATTGAGCACGGGATCAATTTCTCTTCCAAATATCTATGACCCCACGAAGAGCACAGTCTTTAAGGATTGGAAAGCGCACGGCTATGTCAATATGAGAGAAGCAATTTCCGTGTCCTCCGATGTCTATTTTTATGAAGTTGGCGGAGGATTTCAAAACCAGAAAGGCTTGGGCATTTCACGGATAGTAAAATACATGAAACAGTTTGGCTTCGGCGCAAAGATTCCTTCGAAATTTTTCTCCGGCTCTGAAGGTGTGGTGCCCGATCCCGCGTGGAAAAAGTTACATTTTGACGGGGAAGAATGGAGCGTGGGCGACACGTACCACACCGCAATAGGCCAGTATGGTTTTCAGATTACTCCACTTCAAGAAATGCTTGCCGTCGCGGCAATCGCCAATGACGGCGTTATGGTTTATCCCACGATTGTGAAAGGCGAGAGCGAGACTCCACCAAGGGAACTTCCCATTGCAAAACAGTATTTCACGGTTGTCCAGGAAGGAATGCGCCTTAGCGCCGTTTCCGGGACGGCGAGCGCTTTAAATATAAGCTCCGTCCAAATTGCCGCTAAAACAGGAACAGCCGAATTAGGGACTTTAAAGCACTATGTGAACTCATGGGTAACCGGCTTTTTTCCATATGAGAAGCCAAAATACGCGTTCGTAGTGATAATGGAGAAGGGTCCCACCGGCAATCCTGTAGGAGCTTCGGCGGTTGCGAGACAATTTTTTGATTGGGTAGCGGTTCATGCGCCGGAGTATTTGAGGTAGACAGTAAGTAGATTATAGAAATTAATAGAATATGGAATGAAGGGAAAAGAAAAAGGCGGAGTCTCTAAGAGAGTCCACCTTGGTTACAAATGAGCGGGGCCGTTATAAATCGAAATCGGCCTCTTCCAACGAAGTGGTAACAGGTCTGTGCTTCTTTTCCTCGTCCCGTTTTTTTGCCATAGCGATAAGCTCCGCGTAGCCCCCCGCTCGGCCAATTTTTTCAGGTTGCTCCCCGCTTTCTGTTTGCGGAGTGTCAGATGATGTTGGTTTGCGTGCCATTTTTATTCTGTTTGTTTTTTTGTGGAAATGTGTACCGAGTTCAACTGTCTATTCTATATTAGAAACGTAAATTAGTCAAGAGCATGTACAGTTAACATCCGCTTGCTATTGACATCTGGACGTATATCCATATGATTAATAATATTAATTTTTGAATGGATTGTAGGTTATAGAATTTAGATTCTCAAGGATCGGATAATTTCGATTCTCCTCTTTGTATTCCAGATTCTAGAATCCGTAATCCAAATTCCACTTATTATGTCTGATCAAAAAGAATATCTATCCAAAGCAAAATTTGAGACGCTGAACCACGAGCTTGAGCATCTAAAAAAAATTAAAAGGAAAGAAGTGGCTGAGGATTTGGAGTATGCCAAATCACTGGGCGATCTCGCCGAGAACGCGGAATACCATGAGGCAAGGGAACTTCAGGCAAGCATTGAAGACAGGATTTTAAAACTCGAAAGCATTTTGAATTCTGCGGTTATTATGACTCTCCACCACTCTGAAGCTGTGGGAGTGGGCTCCACCCTTATCGTGGAGAGAGAAGGTGAGCTCAAAAAATATAAATTTGAAATGGTCGGTTCGGAAGAGTCCGACGTTAACTCGGGGAAATTATCTATCCATTCTCCGCTCGGCTCTGCCATGATGGGAAAGAAAAAAGGTGAAAGCTTTTCTTTCCAGTCTCCGAAAGGTTCGATGAACTATAAGATACTTAGCATCGAATAATTGCTTTGTCGCAAAGCAATTATTCGATGCAATTTCTAATTCCTAATGAAAGAACGTGGACGATTTTAGACATTTTAATGACCAATGTCGTTTTGCTTGATATACTATAAAAACATTCCTTCATTAGAAATTAGAAATTAGTCATTTCTTCAATTTATGCCTTCACTCGAGGAAATACGTCAAGGGAGATTAGCCAAACAAAACCTTCTCAAAGAGAAGGGAATAAATCCGTATCCGATTTCCACATCCCGCAACCACGAGAATGCGGAGGTGATAGCGAAGTTTGATTCGCTTCTTGAAAAGGAGCTTGTTTTAGCGGGTAGAGTGATGACGCTTCGGCCACAGGGCGGACTTATTTTTTTCAACTTTTTTGACGGCACGGCAACTTTTCAGGCATTGCTAAAAAAAGATGAGTCCGATGAAGGTGCTTTTGAATTATTTGAATCCGTCGTTGACATCGGAGATTTTGTCGAACTTTCCGGATCGCTTTTCGAGACCAAGCGCAAAGAGAAAACGCTTAAAGTAAAAAGCTGGCGAATGCTTTCGAAGAGTCTTCTTCCCCTTCCGGAGAAATGGCACGGCCTCCAGGATATCGAAGAACGCTTCAGGAAAAGGTATCTTGACTTGCTTTCAAACAGTGAGGTGAGAGAGAGGTTCATCATTCGGGGCAAATTAGTGAGCGAAATTCGGGCATTTTACGATGCTTCAGGGTATCTCGAGGTGGAAACACCTGTTCTTCAGACGCTTGCCGGAGGCGCAACAGCAGAGCCCTTCGTGACCCATCACAACGCTCTCGATGTTGACTTCAACCTTACCATTGCCCAGGAGCTATATTTAAAAAAACTTCTGATCGGGGGCTTCAACAAGGTGTACGAAATCGGCAGGAAGTTTAGAAATGAGGGGATTGACTCGACGCACAATCCCGAGTTTACCATGCTCGAGTCAAACGAAGCTTATGCGGATGCAAAGAGCCAGCGAGAATTCATTGAGCTCTTATTCAAGACTGTGATTTCGAATGTTCTTGGAAAAAGCAAGGTGACTTTTGACGGGAATGAAATCGACCTCTCCAAGCCTTTTGAGGTTTTTAGTTTTTATGAACTTCTCCGAAAGTTTGCGGGTATTGCGCATCCTCAATCAATTGAGCGAAATGAGCTCAAAAAGCACGCGGAAAAAATGGGTCTCAAGATTGCTCCGAAAGACTCTCCCGAAAAAATAATGGACGCGCTCTACAAGAAAATGGTTCGGTCAAAACTTATTTCGCCGACCTTTATTGTCGACTACCCGCTCGCATTCAATCCTTTCTCAAAAAGAAAAGAAGACGACCCGTCTCTTATTGACCGCTTTCAGCTCATTATCGGAGGATTGGAAATGGTCAATGCTTTTTCCGAACTAAATAATCCGATTGACCAGAAGGAGAGATATGAGGAAGAGGACAGAAAGAAGAAGGAGGGAGAAGGGGATATTTCTCCGTCTGATTTGGACTATCTTGAAGCCATGGAATACGGCATGCCTCCGAATGGCGGAATTGGCATAGGCATTGATCGTGTGGCGATGTTCATAACTGATTGCAAAAACATTAAGGAAGTTATACTGTTTCCCACTCTACGGGCGAAAAACGATAAGTAATTTAATTCTATTAAACGCCCTCAACCTAGAGAGGTTGAGGGCGTTTTTTTGTGCGGTTTACAAATGTCAATTGTTGTTTCGCAGTGTTGAAAAGTGGATAACTATGTATGCAAGTGGGATGAAGTGTTATACAATGGTAGACAAGTGGGAAAAAGTGGTACGCGAATATGCGACCACGAATACGCACACACGAATAAAGAAAAGGAGTAGCAAGTTTTTATTTGTGGCATTAGCAAATATTTGTAGATTCGTATTATAAGACATGAAAATTCAGACGAAAAAATACAAAGTAATATCGGGAAATATTTCGTATGAGTTTGTTGCATCTTCACTCAAGGTCAAAGTGCGCGAAAAGGTATTAGTCAGAAAAAATACTGCTTCTTCAAAAAAGCTAACAGCCAATTAGTTCACGCCGATATTCGGAAATATCTGCGTCCTCAATTTTATAATCACAAATAGTAATTTGCGAATAAAATTGGGACCTAACACCTACCCCATGCTCATCGGCGAATACACACACAGTATTGATGATAAGAACCGTTTGTCCTTGCCCTCAAAATTCAGGAAGGAAATGGGCAAAAGTGTTGTGCTCACCCCGGGCCTCGACGGCTGTCTCTTCGTCTTTACGGGAAAGCAGTGGGAGAAGATTTCGGAAAAGCTGTCGCAGGGAAGTTTTTTGAAGTCGGATTCGAGGTCATTTAATCGTTTTATGTACGGGGGAGCTGTGGAGGCGGAGGTGGACGCTATCGGTCGAATTTTGGTTCCAGATTTTTTAAAGGACAGGGCGAAACTCAAGGAAAAAGTGGTCATCATTGGTGTTCAAGACCGGGTAGAAATTTGGAACGAGGATTCGTGGATGGATTACAAGAAAATGGTTGAAAAGCAGGCAGATTCTTTGGCGGAGAAGCTTGATGGAATTGGAATCCTTTAGAAACAATTGACAGTTAACAGGTAACAATTGACACAAAATCAGTTTCTTATGTCAAATGTCATTGGTCACATGTTAAATGTTCATAAATCGGTTCTTTTACAGGAGGCAATAGATGGTTTGGATTTCCACAAGGGTGATATTTTTGTTGATGCCACCATAAATGGAGGAGGACACAGTCTGGAGGTGGCAAGGAGATTTGGGAAGGAGGTGAAAATAGTGGGCATTGACCTTGACCGAAACGCTCTTGCGAATGCGGAAAAAGCACTTCAAGATTCGGGTGCCGATTATGCACTTCACGAATCGAGCTTCAAAAATATCGTGGAGGCGCTCAACAAGGAAACTATTGCCGAGGTCGGGAAGATTCTCTTCGATTTAGGGTTGAGTTCAAATCAGTTTGAGAATTCGGGTAGGGGATTTTCATTTCAAAAAGACGAACCGCTTTTGATGACATTTAAGGAGAAGCCGGACGAGCGCGACCTCACTGCTTACACCATCGTGAACGAGTGGGGAGAGCAAAGTATCGCTGACATCATTTATGGATTCGGTGAAGAGCGATATTCAAGAAGAATTGCAAAAAAAATTGTCGAGGCAAGGGCAGTCCGTCCTGTGAAGAGCACGTTCGAGCTCGTCGAGATTATCAAACAGGCGACGCCATATACGTACCACAAGGGAAAAATCCATTTCGCTACAAGAACATTTCAGGCTCTACGGATAGCGGTAAATGCCGAGACGGATGCCCTCGTTGCGGGCCTAAGCGGTGGGTTTTCGAAGCTTGGGGCAGGCGGGAGAATGGCGGTAATTTCTTTTCATAGCATCGAAGACAGGATTGTGAAGCGGTATTTTAAAGAGTTAGCGAGGGAAGGAAAAGCAATTTTAATAAATAAAAAGCCGATTGTTCCTACCCGCGAAGAAATCGCTGAAAACAGGAGAGCGCGAAGCGCGAAGTTGAGAATCATACAGAAACTGTAAAGCACGAAATCCGAAATTAAAAAGAAAATGAAAACAAAATATAAAAAATTTCAGTCTCGGCAGAACACTTTTTGGTGTTTGGTTTGCGCCGTGCTCGTCGGAGCTTTTGCTTACGGATATCTCGTGAACGATATGGTCCACAACGTGGCGAATAGGCAGAAAATGGAGAAAGAAATATCTACCATGCAGTCCAAATTGAGCGAACTCGAATTTAAATACATCGCGATGAAGAATGACATCTCTCCGGAATACGCCTACTCGCTAGGATTTAAGGACGTGAAAAAACAGGTGTTCATCACCTCAAACGGTATCTCCGCGGGGTTGTCCATGAAAACCCAGGAATAGTTTTCATATGAAGAATAACTACATATTAAAAATTCGACTGCTCGGAACAGCGATTATCCTTTTCGCTTTTGTACTCGTCGGAAGACTCTACGTGGTGCAAATTGTTCGGGGCGAAATGTACAGCGAGCGCGAGGAACACCAATATTATAAGCCGAATCAGTCGGATATTGACCGAGGTGTGATTTATTTTTCCGATAAAGATGGAAGTTCGATTTCCGCCGCTACTCAAAGAAGCGGGTTTATCGTTGCCCTCAATCCGAAAATCCTCGTCGATATGGAGGAGGCGTATAAAAAAATAAACGCCATTGTACTCCTCGACCACGACACTTTTATCGCGAAAGCCTCGAAATCAGACGACCCGTACGAAGAGATACTGAAAAGAGTGGATGAAGAAAAAGGCAGGCAGATTGATGACCTCAAGTTGAAAGGAGTTCAACTGTATCGGGAAAAATGGAGATTTTATCCCGGCGAAGAGCTCGGAGCTCATGTCCTCGGGCTTGTCGGCTATAAAGGAGACTCATTGGGCGGAAGGTACGGGCTTGAGAGCTTTTTTGAGGATACGTTGAGGAGAAACTCCGACAGTCTCTACACCAATTTCTTCACCGAGATTTTTTCAAATGTCAATCACGCGCTTTTAGGTGGGGAAGTGCCAGAAGGAGACATTGTGACCTCGATTGAGCCCAATGTTGAAATCACTCTTGAAAGGGAAATAAAAAAAATTACTGACGACTGGCATTCTGAAATGACGGGTGGTGTAATCATTGACCCCGCGACCGGGGAAATTTATGCCATGGGGGCATATCCTTCCTTTAATCCCAACTCGTTTCAAACAGAGAAGAACGCGAACGTCTTTACGAATCCGCTTGTCGAAAATGTGTATGAGATGGGTTCAATCATAAAAACGCTAACCATGTCTGCGGGGCTGGACTCCGGAGCAGTCAATGCAGACACCATGTATGATGACAAGGGTTTTGGAATTCTCAATAATAAAAAGTTTTCGAACTATGACGGCAAAGCCCGAGGCTGGGTATCCATGCAGGAAGTTTTGAACCAGTCATTGAATACTGGAGCGGCATTTGTCGCAAGCAAAATAGGCAAACAGAAATTCGCGGACTACATGTTCAATTTTGGGTTGGGTGAAAAAACCGGCATCGACTTGCCCAACGAGGCTACTGGACTGGTGTCGAATCTTAAAAGCCCTAGAGACATTGAATACGCCAATGCTTCTTTCGGGCAGGGGCTAGCGATGAGCCCGATTGCAACGGTGAGGGCGCTCTCGGTGCTCGCGAACGGGGGACTTCTCACGCGTCCTCATGTAGTAAAAGAAATCAAATACATAAGCGGTTTGACAAAAGATATTCCAACTGAAACTGGCAAGCAGGTGATAAAAAAAGAATCGGCCGAGGAGATTACCCGGATGCTCGTTGAAGTTGTGGACAAAGCGCTTCTCGGTGGTAAAGTAAAGCTCCCGAACTACAGCGTTGCGGCAAAAACAGGAACCGCCCAGATTGCGAACGGAAGCGGGTACTATGAAGACCGATATCTCCATTCGTTTTTCGGCTATTTTCCCGCTTACAAGCCGAGATTTTTGATTTTTCTCTTCACAGTCAATCCCAAAGGAGCAAAATACGCATCGGAGACACTGACCCACCCTTTTATTGACATGACGAACTTTTTAATCAATTATTATGAAATACCGCCGGATAGGTGAGTCTATAGTAGGTAGTCTTTAGTCGATAGGAAAGAAAATATGAATAAAAGTTACAAAGACTTAATTGTTTGGCAAAAATCGATGGATCTCGTAATTGTTTTATATGAGTTAGTCGGACAATTTCCTACAGAGGAGAAATACGGCTTGTCCTCACAGATGAAGCGTGCAGTTTTGTCGATTCCTTCTAATATCGCAGAAGGGTCGAGAAGAAGAACTAAAAAAGACTTCGCTCATTTTTTAAGAATTTCTTACGGCTCTGGATCTGAACTTGAGACTCAAATAGAAGCGTCTCGTCGGCTTCCTTTCGGAAAAAATCTTGATTATAGGAAAGTCGATTCATTGATGGACGAAGTGATGAGAATGTTAAACAAAATGGAAGAAAGCCAGAGGTCCGAACTACAGACTACAAACTAAAGACTACAGACTCTTCATGAAATCTATACTCAAACAAACCATCGTATACCTCCTGACCCTCGAGGCCAAGCTTGTACTCAAAAAGTACAAGCCGAAAATCGTTGGTATAACCGGAAGCGTGGGAAAAACTTCAACGAAGGACGCGATTTACTCCGTGCTCGCGACACAATTTTTTGTGCGAAAGAGCGAGAAGAGCTTCAATAGTGAAATAGGGGTGCCCCTCACTATTTTGGGTGCTCGAAACGGCTGGGGCAATCCTTTCATCTGGCTTGCCAATCTCTTAAGAGGGCTTGGGCTTATTATTTTCCCCTTTAACTATCCGGACTGGCTCGTAATCGAAATCGGAGCGGATAGGCCTCTCGACATAAAAACTCTGGCTTCGTGGGTGAAGCCTGATATCGCGGTCATTACGCGCATCGGTAACATTCCTGTCCATGTGGAATTTTTTACATCCCGCGCTCAACTAATCGAGGAGAAAAGCTATCTTGCGCGATACATGAAAGAAGGAGGAACCCTGATTGTAAACGGCGACGACGCGGACGCAGTTTCATTCATCGGACTCACGAAGAATAAATCGCTTACCGTTTCCCTCGAGGGCGAGGGCGATGTGGTCGCGTCTCATTCTCTCATTTCCTACCGCAAGCAGGAAAATGGAGAGGAAGTTCCTGTCGGTATAAACTTCAAAGCCAATTTGGCCGGGTCGAGCGTTCCCGTCAATTTGACCGGAGTCCTCGGTATCCAACACGTGTATCCTTCACTATTTGCCATTGCCATCGGGCTGTCGCAGAATCTCAATATTCTTACACTCTGCGAGGCAATTTCTGGCGAGATAAAAACTCCGGGCAGGATGAAGATTCTTCCGGGCATCAAAAACACGATTATTATCGACGACACCTACAACTCTTCTCCGGTCGCTCTCTCGGAAGCTCTGAAAACTCTGCTTGAAATTAGTGTGAAGAAAAGAAAAATTGCGATTCTCGGAGACATGATGGAACTTGGGGCGCATTCCAAGGACGAGCATCTCCACGCGGGAAAGCTCGTGGCGTCGGTCGCGCATATTTTAATCACGGTCGGGATACGTGCGCGAGATATTGCAGAGGGCGCCCAGCTAAATGGCATGAGCGAAAAAAATGTATTTCAATTTGACGACGCGAAGGATTCTTTCTCTTTTTTGGACGGCTTGCTTATCGAGGGGGACATCGTTCTCGTGAAAGGCTCCCAATCGGTTCGGATGGAAAAAATTGTAGAAGAAATCATGGAGCACCCCGAGGACAAAGAAAAACTTTTAGTGAGGCAGGATAGGGAGTGGCGGAGAAGGTAGGATACAGAGTTATAAAGTAGAAAGTAGAAAGTGATAAAATTCTCATTTTGTCATTCCCGCGCAATTTTATACTTGTTCAAGTAATACAAAACATGTAACATGTAACATGTAACATGAAGAAAAAAGGAGGGAATAATCATTCTTTTCTTACGTTACAAGTTACATGTTACACGTTACACATTTATTCTATGTCGAAGGATTACTACAAAATTTTAGAAGTTGAAAAGAGCGCGTCGAAGGACGATATAAAAAAGGCCTTCAGAAAACTCGCGCACAAATATCATCCCGACAAAACGGGAGGAAGCTCCGATAAGTTCAAAGAAGTGAACGAAGCCTATGGCGTGCTTTCTGACGATAACAAACGCGAGCAATACGACACTTACGGGAGCGCGTTTCAAGGAGCCGGGTCCCAAGGAGATCCTTTTGCGGGAGGGCAGGGGTTCGGCGGATTCGACTTTTCTGGGTTTACCAATCAGGGTCAAGGTCAGGGGCAAGGTTTTCAAGACTTCGACCTCGGAGACATATTCGGAGATTTTTTTGGCGGAGGAGGAAGGAGGGAAGAGCGGGCTCGCGGGCGAGACATCTCCATCGATTTGGAAATACCTTTTAACGAGTCCATATTTGGCACCGAACGGAACGTGCTTTTGAATAAAACGGGGGTCTGTGCGCATTGCAAAGGGCTTGGGGGAGAGCCGGGGACGACAATGGACACGTGCCCGACTTGCAATGGAAAGGGAAAAGTGAGAGAGACCAAGCGCTCGTTTTTGGGAAGTTTTACGGCGGTGCGAGTCTGCTCCGAGTGCAAGGGCGCGGGGAAAGTGCCAAAAGAAAAATGCAAAACGTGCAACGGCGCAGGAGTGATTAAAAAACAAGAGGAGATAAAAATTCAGGTTCCTCCGGGAATTGACGACGGAGAAATGATTCGCATGAGCGGACGAGGCGAGGCGATAGCGGGAGGCTTGGCGGGTGATTTGTATGTAAAAATGCACGTGAAGAGGCATCCGGTTTTCAGAAAGGATGGAGCCAATCTTGTGTCGGAAGTGCCACTCAAGCTTTCCACGGCGCTACTCGGAGGCGAATACGTGCTTGAGGCTCTTGATGGCAAAGTAACCATAAATATTCCCGCAGGCATCGCTCACGGCGAAATTCTCCGAGTTAAAGGCCGTGGCGTCCCGCAAGAAAATGGTCGCCGAGGCGATATCTTCCTGAACATTTCCATAACCTATCCCAAAAAACTCTCAAAAGACGCGCGAAAACTCATCGAGGACCTCAAGAAAGAAGGAATTTAATTCCTCATCCACTTCCCCTTTCCAAGGGGAAGTGCCGAGTTTTCGAGGCGATGGGGTTCACCTTAATCTTTCGCTGAATTTTTTTGAGCACGTACAGGATTCATGATTCATGCTTCATGATTCAAGATTTCGACCCAAGCCTCTTTCTTAAAGGTTCGACCTTGAATCGGAAAAAAGGTCGAACCTTAATCTTAAACCATGCAAACCGAAATCGAAGCAAAATTTGCCGATGTTGACCCGAATGCAATCCGCGAAAAACTAAAAAGGTTAGGCGCTCGCCAACTCTACGCGGAAAAAATGATGCGCCGAAAAACATTTGACCTTCCGGGGGGCGAGCTGTATAAGAAAAAGGCATGGGTGAGAGTGAGAGATGAAGGAGACAAGGTTACGCTAAGCTACAAACAAATGACGGGGAGAACTCTCCACGGCACAAAGGAGCTTACGGTAACTGTTTCCGATTTCGAAAAGACCTGTGACTTTCTCTTGGCTATTCATTTGAACTTAAAATCCTATCAGGAAACAAAACGAGAGGCATGGGAGTTTCGCGGTTTAGAAATAACAATCGATACTTGGCCATGGGTTCCTCCGTTTATTGAAATTGAAGCAAAGAATGAAAAGACTTTGAAAAGTGTCGTGAAAGACTTGGGCTTGGACTGGAAGAGAGCCATGCACGGCAGTGTTGAGCCAGTCTATCAAATGCATTACGATTTTACCGATGCTGAAATAAATAGCTGGAAATCAATCACCTTTACTTCTCCTCCGAAGTGGCTTCTAAAGAGAAAGAAATGACCGTTGTTAAGGATATTCGTACTTTCCTTGACATTTCTAGCCACTAGTATTACCATAGTCGGTAGTTAAATATTACAAGTTTTAACATCTGTAAGGTCCCTCCCTCCGCCTTGGCGGAGGGAGGGATTGGGCCTTATTCTTCCATATTTCATATGGAAAAGATGGTTTCTGCAAGTCTCTCAAAGATGCGTGGAAATCCGGTTTACCCCGACAGTCTTCTGTCAGGGCTTCCCCCGTAACAGGGATAATTGATGTCGTTCCTCGCGTAAGCGAGAAAGCCTGAGTCAATGAGTATGATTCTTGAATCTAGAATATAGATTCATGAGTCTATTAATTAAGGTGGTACCACGGCTCGCCCGAACCTCGCAGGTTCAGGGTAAGAATCCCGTCCTTATTATGCAACTTTGCGTTGTGTAATGAGGACGGGATTTTTTGTTTTCTCTGCCGTTTGGCGGAGCAAGAAGTCCTTTGGTCAAAAAATTGGTTCTTTGAAAAATATGAAAACATCACGTAAATTATTCGGGGCTGCTTTCGAGCAATCGAAAACCGAAGGGCGTCAACTTGTAACGCTCATTCACTCGACTAAGCTGGTTGAACCCTTAGTCGTCTATCGGAAAATCTGCGAGCAGATTAATGAGACGGTCTGTATCATGGAGAGTGCAACACACACAGGCGAAAAGGGACGTTTCTCTTATGTCTGCGTTAGAGGCAGTGAGCTCCTCAAAATTGAAAAAGAGGAGGATCTAACGGTACTGAAGAATATGCTTCAGAAGTATTCTCCGCAAGCGCACCCGACACTTCCGTTTATCGGAGGAGCCGTGGGGTACCTCGGGCATGACCTTATCACACTTGTTGAAAAAACAATTGTGCCTCACGAACACGACCCGTTTCAGCTTCCGCTCGGCGCACAGTATTTCTTCACTGACGTTATTGTTTTTGATCATACTCAGAGGGAAATGCACTACGTAGCAAACGTGAGCATATCAGACGGTAAAACCGCTGACGTGGCTTACGAAGACGGGCTCGCCCGAATATCGGAGATGGAACGTTTGGTGGCGAATGAAGTCATCATGCAAAAAACACCTCCGCATATTGGTCCTATTTCATCAAATGTAAGCCGAGCCGAGTATCATGAAATGGTACTTAAGGCGAAGGAACATATCGTGGCAGGGAATGTGATGCAGGTCGTCCTTTCACAGCGTTTCCAAGCGTCGTACGATTTAGGTCAATCGGAAGGGTGGGGATTACCAATCTATGAAAAACTTCGCGAGTTGAACCCCTCTCCGTATATGTTCCACATGCGCTTTGGGGCGCAGATGAACCATCTGACGCTTCTCGGTGCTTCACCGGAAATCATGGTGCATATTGCTCATGAACGGATGCGGATTCGGCCGATTGCCGGGACTCGCAAACGCGGCAAAAATGCCGAAGAAGATAAGCAACTTGCGGAAGAACTGCTGAATGACCCGAAAGAAATAGCAGAGCACGTAATGCTCCTTGATCTGGCAAGACATGACGTTAGCCGGTTCTGCAAGGATCATTCAGTTCAGATTACATCGCGAATGAAGGTTGAGTCGTACAGCCATGTGATGCACATCGTCTCGGAAGTTGAGGGGGTGCTTCGCGACAAGGTTCATCCGTTAGATGCTTGCATCGGGTCGTTACCCGCGGGGACGCTGTCAGGAGCTCCGAAAATACGCGCACTGCGAATTATCGTTGAATTAGAAAAATCAAGACGTGGCCCTTACGGAGGGGCGTTCGGATGGATGACGAACGTAGCAACTGATACTTGCATATTCATTCGGAGCGCGATGCTCTATAAGGGGGTGATTTACTGGCAGTCAGGTGGCGGTATTGTAAATGACTCCGAGCCGGAAAGTGAATATCAAGAAACACTGGCAAAAGCCAAACCCATGGAAACAGTACTCGGAAAACTCGGAAAACTCGGAACACATTGAACAAAATTATGAAGAAATTCATCAAACCACAGGTGGTCATCCTTGACCACGAAGATTCATTCACCTATAACCTTGTCGCGGCGCTCGGCATACTCGGTGCCTCGGTTACTGTTTTTAGGACGACCGTTGATATCGAGGAGATCAAAAAGTTATCTCCAACTCACATCGTGTTTTCACCAGGGCCAGGGCATCCAAATGAAGTCCCGCTCTTTCAAAAAGTGCTCGATGAATATAAATACACCCCAATTTTGGGTGTGTGCCTCGGACATCAAGCGATTGCAGTGCATTTTGGAGCAGAGGTTGTTTGTGCCTCGATGATTATGCACGGAAAGACATCGGAGATTGAGCATGAGGGTGGCAGTATCCTTCAGGGCTTGCCTAATCGGTTTATTGCCTGCAGGTATCATTCGCTGATTGTCCGCAGAGTGACCATAAACCCAAGACTACTGGAAGTCACCTCCGTCGCTACGAATGATGGAGCGGTCATGGGTTTACAAAGCATTGACTACCCTCATATCGTTGGCGTGCAGTTTCATCCGGAAGCATTCCTCACTGAACACGGACCAGCCTTGCTCGGTAACTTCCTGAATCTTGAAGTCAAGGGGAAATCCGAAAGTAGCACTCGGGGAAAGTCCTTGTGAACTGACTTTCCCAGATGGTTCAAATGTAAATTAGTTCTCTCTCACAGACACCTCAATTCTTCGGAATGGAGGTGTTTTTTTATTCTTGCCTCGTATCTGAAAAAAGTGCGTGGGCACTTTGAAGTCCTTGTTGCAGTTGGCTTCGGTATATCAACACCTGATCAAGTGAGAGAGCTCTCCAAGCATGCCGACATTGCTGTCGTCGGTAGCGCGATTATTCAGACCATCAACAGCTTAACCTCAAACTCGCTTCTTATCGATATTTTTCGAATTGTAGATTCGTATGCGAAAGAAACTCTAATTCACGAGAAGATCACATAATGAAAAAAGTCTAAATTCATAAAAAAAGAGCAGTTTTTGCGACTGCTCAGTAGTGGATCGAATGGAACTATCCTCATGACTGATTCTCTCGGTCCAGTTCAATAAGATGCTCAACTTTATCATCTTCAAGAGGGAAACCGAAGTACCCTCCGTGGCTAACTGGGATGTAGGTGGCCGGATTTGATCCGATGATATCGCCGACGTGGATCGCCTCTCCTCGCAGGTCTTTCATTCTGCGAAAAATATCTTCAGCAGAATGGAGACAAATGTAGCTGAAGGCATTGAGTGCGTGGTGATCGCAGGGCAAGCTTGCCCACTCCGGTTTTCCGTATGGCTTCACATACGGCATGGCGATAGATGCGCTGGCGAAATTGAGATAGACGGGCATGATGATTTTTCCAAGCTGGTATCCCACCACCCTCCCAGCATTTGGAATAAATGGAAAGAAATCATGCGACGGCATCCAATCGAGAGGATTAGCTGGTTTGAGGCAGTAATGGATCTCGCCCTGGTACACTTGTCTGATCGATTTTTCCGCCTCGGGAAACATGATTCCAAGCACGATTGCCTGCACTCGAGCCCGTTTTTCCAACAGTAACCGGAGGGAATAGAGAAGTGTACTTCCGGTGAAAGCGCCATCCTCAACCAGAATCACGTCGCGGTCAGCAATTTCAGGGTTAAGGTCTGCAATTTGCTGAGACGGAAGTTTATGGCGCGGTCTCGGTCCAATACCGATGATGTTGCCATCGATGTCAACAATCCTACTCAAATGAATTGAGCGACCATCGGCGCCGAATGAGAGCAGGGGACAGGTACTCAGGACGAGTGGTTGATGAAACTTCTTTCTAACTCGGTTCACTGTCGTGGTGATCTCGCGACTCTGCTCGCGGGCAGGAATTACGATAATCTCCACGTCATCATTCCTGCTGAAGATTTCCTTCAGCGCTGAGACGAGCCGATTCTCAATATTCTGAATGAAGTCGGGCTCGGGAATCTTAAGCCCGATATTTGCAAATGCATCAATCTGCTCTGCAAGGGTCTGCGTGACAATGTACTGTCGGGGGGCACAATGGTGCCCATCGGCCTTTTCTGGAACTTCAGTTTTTTTCATACGATTAGGTCTTCGCGGTTTTTCGGTTGTGGTCAAACATAGCTCACAGAGATATGAGCCAGTTACTAAGACTTATGCTAGGGCATGTCCGCATAATGTCAATTGACAGAACGAGGGGTATGTTTTTAAATAATTTAGAAGAAGAATGCAAAATTCTGTCTAACCCTGACTTTATAGGGTTAATGATTCGAGAGCGATTTCAAGATGTATGATATTTTTTAAGCGAAAATCGGCAGATGAAAGAATCTCTTTCTTGCTTACAAGAATTGTTTTCATGCCAGCATTCTTTGCGGGAATAATATCAGTATTTTCTTGGTCTCCGACGACTATGCATTGTTGAGGTTTTATGTTTAATGATTTTACTAGAGATTCAAACGCATTGCCGTTACCTTTGCGCGTGTTTCCTTCTCCAGAAATAATATGACCACTGAATAGGTCATCTATTTGAAGTTCTCTCAACACATTATCAATCCAGATTTTTGGCGCGTCACTCAAAATAAAGATGTCATATTTTTTGCAGATGCGAATCAGCATCGGCCTCAATTCTTTTGAATGCGAAACAAATTGGCGTGCTGGGATATTCCAAACGGTATTAAAGTAATCATAACGATTCAAACCGTATTCTTTTTCAAGAGCGATGCTGATGTCTTCTCCATACTTTTTGAAAATCCGAGACAGAATTTTTCCCGCCTCATCACCGGTGACCTGAAGCTGGGCAGAAATAAATTCCCGTGCATTTGAAAGTATTTTCGCCTGAAGTTTCGAATCTCGAAATTTGCCTCCTTTGAATGAATAGAGGGTGCCGTCCAGGTCGAAAATGATAGTATCGTCTTTTTTTTTTAATTTTCTTGTTCCCATTTGTATTTTAACTCGATTTAATCTTACAATGATTCAGCTAGATTGACAAAAGTTTAAAAAAACCGACTGCACAATTAAGCGGAGTCGGGAGAAAACGACAAATTAGAATTTTATTCTGAAGCCACTATTTGGTCAAGAATCTCCATGACCCCTTGTGTCATTGTTTTGGTAGCTATCATTGAACATTGCTTCTTAAACTCATTTGATGCATTTTTGACGGCGCAATGAGTAACGGAGGGGTCATTGAGCAAGTCTGATATGCTGTCCCCAACCATATATATTCGAGCATTCTCGCTATGTTTTCTTAGCAAGGGAAGAGCATTTCTTTTTTCGGTTTTTGGATGGTGAACAATGCAAATGCCGTAATCAGGGTTATTGTCAATTACAGCTTCTTGCCACCATTTGGGCGCTAAACGAGAACCGATTTTATGAACCGATGAAAGCACTGCGTCAAGTGCCATCTTATCCATCACCCATTTTCCACCAGTATTTGCGAAAACAAAAAATGACAGACTAGCGTTTCGTAGACCGTTAATGAGTATGGCACTTTTTGAATAGCACTCTGCTCTCTCGATGGCAAGCATGGAACGTGACAATCGATTTACATCACCAATAATAAGCAAAAGAGAACCGGTAAGAGAATCAGATGCAAGTCCTGATATCATTAGCTCTCTTATTCTCATGAACTTTTCTGTTTCATCATTGACCCGAATCTCACTATCCAATATTTTTACAAGCCCCCCTTTTTCTGCCACAATTGGACCTTGAAGACCGTACAATTTTGCGATTAGGCTCAAAGTTGCAAGACCGGAATCCGAGCTTAGGCCTATACTCAGACCTCTTTCTTGCCCGTATTGAATAGCCTTTTTGAAATCAGTCTCGGGCACAGTGAGCTGGTAGTCCCTGTCAAAGATGGTACTGTCCACATCAAGCAATACAAGCTTTTTCCTCATAAATCAACTTTCCTTTTAAGTTTTGGGGATCTATATTCAAGACAATTCTACACATTTCAATGCGGGAATCAAGCAGCAGAAAAATTGACAGTAGATAATAAGGGTGTTAAATTATAATTTGACAAGTCTTTTAAAGGATACCAAGAATGAATGTTCATGAACAAGTTGAAATTGTACTTGACGCCCGTTACGTTAACGACATGTCCCCAGGCCATATGGGTTCCCGGATTATGCGTTTTATACGTCAAAGCGATCAAGCTTCGTTGGTTGTAAAATACGCTCACCCGAAAAATAGGCTCGCTTCAAATGACCTTGCTGAAAATGTCTTTGCTTACTCCGGACTAAAGAAAATCGGTGCGTCGATCATGTTGCCGAAGGATATTCAGGTCATCTCAATCTGGGGTGAAAAAGTCCTTGTAATGAGTGATATCGGGCAGACGATGGCGCAAAGAAATGGTGGTGTTAAGGAATTCAATTTTCTCGCTAAGCATTTGCTTAACGTATTGGAGAAAACGAGATGCACAACCTCTGAAGATATTGCAGATATCGGGGAGAGAGAAACCCTTCGAAACATCAAACGATTTTTGCCAAAGGGAAGCAATATTTGTCTCAGCATTGCTCAGAGCGGCGAAAATAAGCTAAAAAAATTAGCTGTCATGGTGTTGGATTTTACTCCGGACAATGTCTCCGTGAATGAAAATGGTTTGTCATTTATTGACCCGTGGCGCCAAAGGTCATATTTGGGCAATCCAGCGATAAGTATCGGGCAGTTTGTGACACTGGCTCGTTTATACAAAATGCGAGATGCGAAGGCGGGGGGAGAAGTTCTGGAAGGAATGGCGAAGGTAAAATTGCCAAAGCTTCTCGGAACTAAATCTTCAGTAATCGAAAGAGGATTGAAACTTGGGGCAACTCTGCAATATGTTCTTTCCGCTTATGTACGGAGGAATTCTGAGCCGGAGCAATCAAGGGATTTTTTGAACAGAGCTCGAGATATGTGGATTTAGTCACGAAATAGCATTACCAATGAGCTGGAAATTCCAGCTCTTTTTTGTAATAAAAAACCGACTACATCATTTGTGACGAGCCGGTTGATATGAACTAAACTTTTGAAAGAATGACCAAATCCTAAATCGGAATGGTGGGTATGACGGGACTCGAACCCGTAACATCTGGTTCCACAGACCAGTGCTCTAGCCGGTTGAGCTACACACCCACCCAGTTACCCTACTTTTGTAGTGCAAGCGTAATCATATCACTCGCTTCCTTTTCTGTCAACAGTTCTTGTTTTTTGGCGTCAAGATCGCGAAGGGCAACCTTTCCCGACTTGATTTCATCGGGTCCGAGAATGATGACAAACCTGATTCCTTGTTTCAGGGCGTATCCCAATTGTGCCTTGATTGTTCGCTCATTTCCCAGATATATTTCTGTTGGCACCCCTCCTCTGCGAATCCTGCTAGCACAAGCAAGTGAAGCTTCGGCCAACGATTGGTCGAAGATGGTGACGAGGACTTTTGAAACGCTTGTTTCCTCTTTCACCCTACCGAGACGAGTGAGGGCGGTGAATAGGCGGTCGACCCCCACAGAAGCTCCCACGCCAGGCATGTTAATGTCGGCATCGAAGCGATTTACCAGACCATCAAACCGCCCGCCCGAGAAAATACTACCGATGTCGGGCATGTCTTCGATGACCGTCTCGAAAACAGGTCCGGAGTAGTAATCCAGTCCTCGTGCTACTGCGAGGTCTATTTTCCAAAACTCCTCTGGGATACCAATCAAAAGGAGATTCTTCGTGAGAGCCTTCAGGGCATCGATGCCTTTACTCGCGTCCTCTGATTTTGCTTCGAAGAATTTCTCGACCAGATTCAACAGTTCAGAGGAAGTTTCCGACTTTAAGGCGAGGAAACCCTTCAGAATTTGAATTTGCTCTGGGTTGAGGAGTAGTGGGTTAGTGAGCGCAGTATCAGATTCCTTCGTGAGTTCGGCGATGACCCCGTCGACTCCAAGGGAATCGATTTTGTCGATTGCTCGGTCCAGCTCTTTGCACTTGTCCGAACAGTTTAGAATTTCGGCCAAACCGTTCAAAATTCGACGGTCATTAATGCGTATCGAAAACTTTGGGAGTTCAAGATTACTCAGCGTTGCATAAATAACCTGCACGATTTCGGTGTCGGCAAGGATCGAATTAGACCCGACGATGTCGGCGTCGAACTGGAAAAACTCCCTGTAGCGGTTGTTTTGCGGCTTTTCGCCCCGCCAGACTTTGCCAATTTGATACCGCTTGAAAGGCCGAGGAATTTCCTGGTAGGATGCCACTACGCGAGCGAGGGGCACAGTAAGGTCGAATCTTAAGGCAGAGTCCTCGTCGCCGAGGTCTTTGCCCCGATCTTCTGCACCTCTCACTACCCGCGTTCGGAATATGCTTTTGTTGAAGTCTTCCGAACCGCCGGTAAGCACCTCCAGACGCTCCATTCCCGGCGTCTCCAGTGGCACGAATCCAAACGATTCAAAGATGATCTTTATTCGAGCAATGAGCTTCTGGAACGGGATCATTCTAGCCGGCAGAATGTCCTGAAAGCCAGAAAGAAGGGACGGTCGGACTGTTTTTTGTTCTGTTTTCATGTGTTTTTTTGTTCTGTTTTTCAATGAGACTGTGTTGACATTACAGTATAATGTGATTTTATGCAAGTCTAATGAATATCTCCCACTATTGGCGATTTATTACAAGACAAAAAGTACAATGTAAGCATACTAAAAAAGAAAACCAGCTCATAAATGAACTGGTTAGGTAGCGTGAGGCTTCAATGAATCTCACTCTCCGCGACTTCCAGGTAATCAACGAATCTAGTTCCATTATCGGGCCAGTTCGTCAATTTCCTGTCTATGTCGGAACAAAGAACAAGTTTGCACGTTTGCCTTTCAATTTCTTGAAAAAGATGGATTGATTGTCCTATGCAAAACCGCGAGAAGTTCGTCGCCTGTTCACGGGGTATGCTCGCCCATGAACACGGGTTACCGAAGGGTAGCAAATACGGCAGGCCCACAGCATGATCAGTGTGAAGCGTTCTTCCCGAGTAATCGATGCCAGGATAGAAGTCGCGTTCACAAACTTGGTCGACTACTTCGTCATATGCTTTGCTAGACGCCACCGTAAGTCCTCGGCGATTGATTCGGTCAATACCGCTTTGAATTCCAACTCCACACATTACCGTAGCGATTTTGAAACCAGCGGACTCGAGTTCTGCGCAAACTGACTCCAATAGGTGTCCGGTAAAGATGACATCGTCATAAACGACAATAGTATTCGCTCGTCGCAATCGTTTGCGAAGCATCTTGATTTGGGTAGCCAAGTCTGGGTGGTTTTGCCGGGGACTAAGGGGCCCGTCGGTCAAATCTGGAAGTGCTGTTCTTGTGAGTTCAATGTTGAACTTGGAATTGACGTACGTCTTATCCAACGTCACCAAAGTTGCTTTTTCGCCAGAAGCACTGATTAGTTTTGGATTTTGAAGCGCACACGATGGTATGAATTCCACATTACCAAATATTGAACGTAACTTCTCTACAAATACTGACCTTACTGTGCGGAAGAATTTTTTTGATGGGAGACGAAATCTATGATTTGTCGCCCACTGCGCAAGGAGAATATCAATGTCTCCGGAAACTACATACGGTTTGTTAGTCATAAGTTCAATCCTCTTTTTGAAATTTTCAAAGGTCGTCCTTTCTGAAGTCATTTTCGGAAAGGGTGGGAATATTAAATAACTTTAAGAGCCATACCCTTTCAAAAAACAAAACCCTCCCATAAAAGGTGAGGGTCTTGTCAAATATGTTCCGATTGCTTAAGTAAGAGAGAGCAAGATACCCACCTTTTATGGGAGGGTATGATGATGAATTGAAATTAAGAGTATTTTTGGCTCGCTTCTACACATGTACGGATATCATATCAAATCTTTTTTTTCTGTCAAACCTATGCTATCATTCGAAAAATGAAGTCAAAAAAGAGAAAATTTCAAATTGGGGTTATGGGCTCTGCAGCGGATTTGAAGTACACAAAGGAGATTGAGAAACTTGCTTTTGAAGTAGGGAAACGTATTGCCGAATCGGGTAACATCACAGTTTACGGAGCAGAGAAGGATTATGACTCACTTTCTACAGCGGCATCACGCGGGGCAAAAAGCCTTGGCGGACTAACTGTAGGTGTTACCTATGGAAAAGGAAAAGACATTTGGGACAAGGAGGGGATGACCGACGTGACTATAGTGACAGGAATGGAAAGGGGAGGCGGACGCGAGTTTGTTCTCGTAAATTCTTGCGATGTTTTAATCATTATCTCGGGTGGTTCAGGCACGCTTACCGAAACTGCGATTGCGTATCAAATGAATATTCCGGTGATTGCAATAACAGGAACGGGCGGATGGGCAGATAAACTTGCCGGACAATATATTGATGCTCGAGAAAGAATCAAAATAATTGCGGTTGAAAATCCAAAGGAAGCAGTGCGTGTTGCAATAGATGAAGTTAGGAAGATGACAAGCTAGAACGTCTCAAGCGATGCAAATCAAATCAAAACTTACGAATAGGGAGGGGAAGACGTTAGAGGTGGTGTATCGGGATGTTGAATCGATTTCTGAACTGGGGGAGAGGAAAGTTTCTAGTGTGAAAGGGTATTGTTTCTTCGGAGATAAGCTGGTAGTTGTCTACTCTGGAGCTAATAAATTTTGGACCCTGGCAGGTGGCGGTGTCGAAAAAGGGGAATCGCCGGAAGAAGGGCTTATACGGGAAGTGAAAGAGGAGACAAATATGGAAGTTCTCGCAATTAAACTTGTGGGCTTTCAGGATGTATACGAGCCGACTCGAGTTGTTACGCAGGCAAGGTATGTCTGCATCGTGAGGCCATTTGGCCCATTTACTATTGATCCAGACGGCGACGTGACGGAGATAAAGCTCATTGAGCCGAAAGACTACAAATCCTATTTTGACTGGGGAATTGTTGGCGAGCACCTTATAGAACGGGCGCTTGAAGTGAGACGGGAAATGACATGAGAAGATGAGCCGAGAATACGAAGAAAGTATTAGAGATTCAGTAATTAAAGTCGGAACTCGGTCATGAAATTGTCTTGACTAAAATCTCTTTAAATATGTCATCGCCAATTGTTCCTTCAGCCGATTTTTTTGCATCTTACTTAATTTTGGCAACAAAGATTCGGCGATTTTCTCTGTTACTATTCCTTTTATTGCCTTTGGCGCAACGAAAAAGATAATCTCTTTTGCTTTTTTGCGCGAGACTGGTATCGAGACATATGTGTAGATTTGTCTTGCTAGGGGAGTCGACAATTTCTTTGACCTCCATTGTAAGTGTTTAAGAATGACGTCTGACGTTTTGTCGTCGATAAAACCGCGGTTGCCTTGATTAGAGACTTTCCATGTGTGGCGGATGATTCCAAGTATCCCAGATTTCTCTAACACATCCGCGTCATGTACAATCCTGGCCTCGAGAGATTTTGCTTTACCTGTACCTTCATGAGAAGCGACACATTCAGCAATTTCATTTTGTTCATGCTTTGTTAAATCCAATTCCTCTAAAATTTTTAAGACAATCCTCTTATTTGAGGAATAATTATAATCATTTCCAGATGGAAGGGCAGTGTCATGTAGCCACGCTGCCGCTTCAACTATAGGAACATTTGCTCCAAGTTTTTTTGCCATAAAGACCGCAAGTTTTACGACTCGAAATAAATGTCTGTTTCCCTTAGATTTTGCGCCAAATGCTTGATTCCAATCGGTTTCTAGGCCAATATTCGTTATTTTCTTCATTGTGACTTTGTCTAACATCGAGTCAGTGTAGCATAAAAAATATTCCGCTTGTGTTAGTATCATGGAATGAAAAAAATACTTCTCGATGTGAAGCCATTTCAGGAAACACTTCACGCGGATATGTGTGGTCCAGCTACTCTTAAGATTCTGTTTAGTCACTACGGAATAAACAAAAGCGAGCAGGAGCTTGCGAAGCTGTGTGGATTGAAGCCTGGCTTGGGAATTGACGACTCGGCCATCGTTAAAGTTGCGCAATCTCTGGGGCTAAAATCAGAGATAAAAAATGAAAGCACATTTCAAGATGTAGAGGCATGGCTTAAAAAGGGTGTACCGTTGATTGTTGATTGGTTTACTAAAGGGCGGAGAGAATATCCCGACTCGCAAGTCTCTGATGGGCACTACTCTTTGCTTATCGGGCTCGATGACGAACTTGTGTACCTCCAAGACCCGGAAATCGGTGGCATACGAAAAATCGCTCGAGAAGATTTTCTAAAAGTTTGGTTCGATTTTAGAGGCAAGACTATAAAACCCGACGAGCTCATAATCAGGCAAATTATCGCGATATATAGGTAGTTCTATCCTTGTCTGACGTAGAAATTGATTATTCGTATCAACACCTCAATCGTCAAAAATCAGACCCCGGGAGATAAAATAAGTGCTTTTGTAATGCGTGGTACTTCTTTTTCAAAAAAATTCTTGACCATTTTCCAATCTGCTTTGAAATTGGTGACAGGATCTGGATCATTTTCCGCGTCCTCAAAATACACAAGGCTCTTGAGAATGTGGACGGGATTCTGCTTCACGGTATACTGATTTTGGGCAGACTCGATACTTTTCATAAGTGTCTGAATATGCGCGGAGAGCCAATATAAGTCGAAGAAGTCTCGTTTTTTTCCACGTTGGCATATTGCAATAATTTTCATCGCGGCAATATCCTCCGGTTTAACGAGAGATATGCTTCCAAGCTCTAAAAAAGGCTGGGAAAATTTTATAAAAGGATATGCAATCAAGCTCACTTTAGCCCCATTGAGCTCTCCGTATACGGTAGCGCGATCAAGGGAAGATGTTTTCCATTTCCCGACTGTGCTTAATGTCTCTTCTATTTTTTTTTCATCGAACGATTTTTCTGGAGTAAAAAAATCAAGGTCAACAGACGAACGATGTCCGACTTGAAGTGCAAGCGCCGTTCCGCCTGCCAGATACCATCCCCCGCTCGAAAAAAAAGCATTTGATATGCACAGTAAAAAAGCTTCCTTCGTAGCTTGAGGAAGGACATCAAGATGCAATGACTTCAAAACCGCCATGTCTATGTTAGGAGTAGAGACCATAAAGCTTTTGATTTACTCATAACCTGACTCCGAGGAAGATTCATGACCCGACTTATTTCGTCTTTTGAATAGGTGTCAAAAAGCCAACGAACATCATCTGGTTCTCCAAAATCCAAAATCCGCTCAATCACATATTGAGCGTTTTTTTTCGGGTCAATCTTTTCTGGGTCAACGTCCCAGAAGAGTGATTGTCTGAATTTCATTGGTACATTATAGCATATTTTGACTAGAAAATCTCTCTGAAGTTCAGTTCAATAAGGCAGGGAGTAAGGCCCGACCTTTCTTTCGATTTAAGGTCGGGCCTTGAATGGGAGTCGAGTCGGTAAACAAAACCAAAATTCTCGACTTGTGCTAAACTATAAGCCATGAATCCCGTAGTGAAAAATGACATTGAAGCGATATTTTGTTATGAACAGTCTTTGAGGAAAAATCGACGTATGTTTAATAATAACTTTAGGATGACAACAAGTTCCACAAGAGCGATGTCATTTTCTACTACAGGATGAACTGGTTTTTTATTGCCCTAGGGGCGCCGATTTTGTGGGCGCTCGTCAACCACGCGGATAAGTATCTTCTTTCCAAATATTTCAAAGGCAACAACGTCGGAGCGTTGGTTATTTTTTCCACTATCGTCGCTATTGTTATTGCGCCGATTCTCTACATCGTCAGTCCCGATGTGTTTGACGTGAGTGCAAGAGACATCTCTTTGCTCATCGTCTCCGGGGTTTTATATTCTATCGCTATTTTGTTCTATCTGTATGCCCTTGAAGACGGTGAGACATCTGTCGTAGCTCCTCTCTTTCAGCTTATTCCGGTTTTCTCTTTCTTTCTCGCCTATATTCTGCTGGGGGAGGTGATAAATGGAAGGCAGGCGCTCGGAATCATCGCGGTCATAGCGGGCTCTCTCATTATTTCTCTTGACCCTAAAAAAAAGTTTTCGGTCAAGAAGAAAATTCTTCTCTACATGATTCTCGCCTCTCTCTCCATTGCTCTTTACGAAATATTTTTTAAAATCGCGGCGCTCGACGTCGGCTTTGCAGTTTCGTCTTTCTGGCAGTACATCGGAGTGTCCCTGGTCGGAGTATTTCTTTTTCTGTTCATAAAGCCGTATCGAAATCAATTTTTGAAAATGATTAAAGCGAAACCGGTATTTATGATTATTTTTAACGGCGCGAGCGAGATGGTGACAATTGTCGGCAATCTTCTGGTCAACTTCGCGGTGCTCCTCGCTCCGGTCGTTTTGGTGCTTGCGGTCACCAATCTCCAGCCGATTTTCGTCTTTCTTATCGGCATCATCTTGAGCTTATTCTTCCCTAAAATTGGAAAAGAGGATATGAGTAGGCGAAGCATTATTCAAAAAAGCCTGAGCATAGTCATTATTATTTTCGGGTCGTATCTTATCTACTAGTGTATTCGCTTACGTTCAAAATGCTTGGTATACTATAGAGCAAAGAATATGGAGCAGGAACATTTTGGGGAACATCTCACAATAGACGGATATGGGGGGAGCAGGGAATTGCTCAACAGCAAGGACCTTGTGCTTGGGAGTCTCTCGGCAATTCCAAAACTTTTGAAAATGGAGGTATTATCCGAGCCACAAGTTTTTTTCGCTCCTGAAAACGACGTGAAAGACCCCGGAGGGTGGAGTGGGTTTGTGATTATCGCGGAAAGCCATGTGAGCATTCACACCTTCCCGAAGAGGGGATTTATAAGCGCCGACGTCTACACCTGCAAAAATGGCTTAGAGAAGAAGATTATAGAAGATTATTTCAAAAAGACTTTCGAATTAAAAGACTTAGAGACCAACTTTCTCATTCGAGGAAAAAAATATCCTCCCGAAAATATTTACTGACTTTAGCCCTGCTTCTCTTCGTCCACTTTTACGGCTCGGCGGAATTCGATACCAAAAATCTTGCCGAAATTTAAGAAATTGGACTCGGTTTTGCGGAAATTATAGCCCCATTTTTTAAGAAGCGCGTTGCTCTCGAAGATAAAGCGATTCCCGATGTCATTTCTGTAAATAACTTTTGGAATAATGATTTTCTTCGCCAAATCATAAACTTTTTTTTGCGCTTCTTCGACAGTTTTCCCCATTCCCGTGGCGTAAAGCACATATCCACGGCTATCTGAAATATAGTAGCGACCCTTCTCCGGATTTTCAAGATAATTGCTTCTTACGGACACTTCTTCAAAGTGGATGTGCTCAAATTCCTTCTCCGAAACATCATCAAAGAAAATCGTCATGCCGTAGAATAAGTTGTCCTTCATTTTTTTAGAATAGGGGAATGGTGGCACTGCCATCACGACGACAAGACCGTATCCCTGGTTCCATTTCAAATCATAGCTCTCGCCCTTGGCAATCGCAAAGAGGAACTCTCCCCAGTGCGATTCGTGAATTTCTGTTTGCAGATGAACGATCGGAGACCCCATTCGAGTAGTTGCTTCCAAGGGGTATACTCCGCTTTCATTTACGACGCAGTTAATCTCAAAATCTCCGCGATAATTGATTTCCTGAAGATACGGTTTGAATCGGGCGACAGTTTCCATGTACAGTCTATTGCTTTCATCGTCGTCATACCATGCAAGCGTCCCCATTTCACTTGTGGTGGGCCCGATATCGCCGGGGAAAAATTTCTTGTGCTCCAAATTGTACTCAATAGGGCCTACCCAATCCTTGCCGTTGAAATAACGCCCGACGCCGATTTCAACACCCACGATTTTTTCATGGAGAGTTATCCTCTCTTTGTTTACAGTTCTATTTTGGAAATAATTCTTGAGAACGCTTATTGCATCGCGACCGTCGTCAAAATGCCCGATATAATTTAAAGTTTTTGGAGCGTGCCCGTTTTGCTTTATCACCCAAGCGCGGGGGTGGTCTTTCACATACATGACTGCGTCGTCCATGTTTTCAAAATCCTTGAGTTCTACTGTCTTCATCCCGTAGTCCGCGAAAATTTTCTGCCCATATTCTCTGTCAAGCTCCAGCTTATCGCCGAGCTCCGAACCTCCGAATACGATGTAACCCTGCTTTCTTAATTTATCTTGAGTCCTGCCGAAGCCCACATCATCAAACACGATAAGACCATCTTTACCCACCCAGGA
The DNA here is from genome assembly GCA_039934295.1 of Candidatus Taylorbacteria bacterium. Lineage (NCBI taxonomy): Bacteria > Candidatus Tayloriibacteriota > Candidatus Tayloriibacteriota bacterium. Next base: position 35,029 of record JBDTMN010000007.1, read on the forward strand.
TAATTCATTTTTCCATTCTCCAGTTTTTTGGACGAGGTTGTCCAAATTGCCCCGACGAGCTTTTTCTTTTATATAGAGCTTGACTTCGTGACCTTCCTTGACCAGCTCGTGAGCAACGCTTCCCGCTATAAGATCATTTGTAATAAAAAGTATTCTCATAGTATAATGAATTATACAACTATATGGATAAGAAATCAAAAAGAATTGCTTATTTTTGCTTATTGATGAAATGTCGACGAGATTCCTAAAAAAAATTGACATTGAAATGATATCGTGCTAGGTTTGCTTCAGCTCTTCGCTGTAAGCACCTTAATTGGTGTTGCATGGACTATGCTAGTCCTGCAGGAAACTCTTTGCAGATAGGGTCAATGTTCCTCAAAAAGCTAGATTACTATGGAAAATACAGAACAAAATGGCATGCCTATGGGCATGCGTAAGGCTCGTTCAATGGCAGTTGAATTTGTCACGAACGGCCATCCCGACAAGGTTTGCGACCAGATGGCGGATTCCATCCTGGATGCCGCGATCTCTCAAGATCCGCTCTCGCGAGTGGCGATGGAGGTCACTGGCGGACATGGTATAGTTTTCGTCACGGGAGAGATGACAACGAAAGCCGATTTTGACATCGGAAAAGTTGTCCGAGATGCTTACCTCAAGATTGGTCATGACCACTCCATCGGTGTGATAACGAACGTCGTGAAGCAGTCTCCTCACATATCACAAGGTGTCGACACTGGTGGTGCCGGGGATCAGGGCATCATGGTCGGTTATGCAGTTAAAGGTGAATTGGATTTCATGCCGAAACCATGGGGTCTTGCTCGCAAGCTTACCCGACGACTCCGGGAAGTTAGAGTGAAGGGAATTTTACCCTACCTTCGTCCAGACGGAAAAAGTCAGGTCACTATGACTGGTGATCGTGTCACTCATGTTACCATTGCAGCTCATCACAGCGAATCGGTATCACTCGAGCAAGTACGACACGACATTATCAGTCAAGTTGTGCAACAAATCATACCCCAGATCGACGCTGTCGTTGTGGTCGTGAATGGCACAGGAATATTTGCTCAGGGCGGGTTCGAAGCTGATGCTGGCACAACGGGCAGAAAGCTTATTGTGGACAACTACGGTCCTGTGGTCGAGATTGGTGGGGGTGCATACTCTGGGAAAGATCCTTCGAAAGTTGACAGAAGTGCCGCCTACTTCTGCAGGATGGTCGCAAAATCCATAGTGGCTGGAGGGCATGCGGATGAAGCGATTGTGAAAGTTGGCTATGCCATCGGCGTTGCTAAACCTACGTTCTTTTCGGTGGAAACATCTCTCCCTGAAAAGGAGGCTCTTGCCCTTGAGGAACGGGTTCGGTCTCAGTTTTGTTTCGAGCCAAGAGCAATCATCGATCAACTCGGCCTCCTTAAGCCGAAGGGATGGTGCTACTGTGATACTGCCGAGGCGGGTCATTATGGTGATGACCGATTTCCTTGGGAACAGGTCTCTCAAATCGTATAGGTCAGTTACTTGGCGGACTCGAGGTGTCACTGAAGTCAGGGACACCTTTTTTATATATAAGTGAGACGAATAGCTCAGTCTCAATGCCGATTGGATTCAGTTTTTTTCGACAAATCCGCGGAAAAATCTTACCCGTAACAGAGCTCCAACTCGCACAAAATCTTGCAATTCTTACTTCCAAAATTCTAACGACGTTTTAGCTGGCTATAAGCGCGAGTGTAATCGGGATTAGTACCGCAACACCCACCAATAATCGTGGCACCTAAATCGACCCAATTTGAACAGTGGTGAAGATAATTTTCTATCTGATCCGCAGTGGTAAATTTCCAACCCTCTTTATTGTCAGCTTCGCCTGCACCGTTACCATAAGCGCCAAAGGGCAGAGACGTGACTTTTTTGATTTTGTTCAGAGCTTTAGAGGCGACTCCTCCTTGCACGCAATTTACCAAAATTGCGATAGGATGAAATTTGCTCAATTGATCGATAGCTTCTTTCCAGCGGTCGCCGTTCAGAATGTCACCCGCCTCGTTGGTAGTGAAACTGACAGCAAATGATTTTCCAGTAGAATAGACTTCTTCTGCGACAATAATTGCCTCCCTAAAGCTATTGAATGTTTCCAAAAGAAAAAAATCAATTGGCGTATCGGCTAAAAGTTGTACTTGCTCTCTATGTTCAGTTTTCATTTCACGTTCTGTAGGTAATAAATCCGGCCGATAACAATCTTCCAAAGTAGTGACGCATCCAGCTATATATACCGGTCGCTTAGCCTTGGCTTCATTGCGCGCTTCCACTGCAATATTTACCGCTAGACGGTTAATCCGTTCCGTCTCTCTTGATAATCCCACTTTCGCCAAAGTCCGACGTTGCGTACGGAAAGTGTTAGTGGTAATGATATCAGCTCCCGCTTCAATATAGTCAATGTAAATCTGTTTTAATAATTCCGGATTATCGAATAAGACTTGGGCTGACCACAATGGCAGTTTCGTTGGAAATCCTCTGCGCAAAATTTCTGTACCTGTGCCACCAGCTAAGTAATATATTTTTTCTTTTTCAATTTTCATATAGTTTTGTCGTATTTAGGTCAGACTGATAAAAAATGGGTGACAGGCTTTTTAATATACCAATCACCCTGTGATAAGAAATTCATGCCAAAGTTCCCGCCATGACATAAATGTTATGATAGACCGTCGCTCGCTCAACTCGAAGCTTTTCGGCTTTACGAGCGTTAATCAACTTGCTACCTTTGCAATCAGAGAAAAACTCAAAGTCACAATGACCGTTTCCTTCAAGCGCGACAAGCGATGCTAGCGAAGTACCCGAATGTTGAGGGATTGTTTCTTTGTGCACCAATGTGGGTTTGTAACCTAAACCACTAAAGAGGGAGCGCAGAGATTTTAGCCCGGGTCGCCCGCCCAGATTTAGCACGACTTTCCCTCCCGGTGCGAGAACATCGCGTGCTTTGATCAGAAGCGTTTCCACCAGACCAAGTCCGAGAGCATTTAGATGTGCACTAGGATAGTGGGCCGGGTCATAGTAATGAGCAAGCCTGTCACCAATCGAGAGGTCAATTTCTGATGGTACTTGCGGGAGACATCCGAAAATAATGTCAACTCTCGGAGGCTTGAGACCACCTCTGGATGGGGGTGTTACCAAGTCCCACGATCCATAGAGTGGGTGTAACCCATCGCGCTTTCCGTTTGAGGACAGCAGATTTCTCATCGCAAGTGGCACAAATCGGGCGTCATAGTCCGAGAAATACCAATTCGAGCTCAATGCTTGGTTTCGAAGCACAACAAGATTGATGCCGGTGCCCACTCCAACTTCCCACACACATTTGTTTTTCCACGAATATGTGAGCTTTGAAAGTCCACGCAAGAAAGCCACACTCCAGTGGTCTGGTTTGAAAGCCCATTCTGGCACACGGATAGTGACATTCGTATCGAGGTTACCAATTGAATCATTCAGAATCTTCGAAATTAAAAAGTCTGGCATAGTTATCCGCTTCTTGTTGAGTTTTGATTGTTGAAAGAACCATTTTTTTACATTGCGTTCCTAAGCAAAAACCAACCTTTTGTGTAAAAGGTTGGTTTTTGGTCTGGATACGGTCTACTTATGCCAAAACAAAAATCAGCCTTCTACGTTGGGTTTGCATGGACATTTTCATCGAAGCTGACTTCTGGAAAATTAATAGTTTCATTTGAGACATGATAGCAAATGGTGCGGTGGACGTCAATCACATTATGTGGCGGAGTATCATTATGAAGTTTTCAGAAAATTAAAATGCCACGTCCTATTAGACATGGCATGGCTTGAATCGTTACCGTCTATTTCGTTCCATTAGTAATTGCATCAAGATCAACCTTTTGCACCAAAGGACTTGGTTCGCCAATTGTGTGACCTGCAGGAAGTGGCGAATACGACCAAACGACATCCGTGACTCCGAGGAACCGGTTCAATCGTTCTGTCGTGTTTGGAATAAAAGGCTGTGAGATCCGACGGAGTGTATCTGAAACAATGCAACATACGGCGAGGGTCTCTGCAACATGCACTCGATCGGTACCAAACTGCTCCCATGGTTTTCGATGTTCAAGATAGACATTTGCATGTCGCGCTAGATTCAGAAGTCCATTTAGTGCAAGACGTAGTTCTGCGTCTTGGATATGCTGGCCAACAGCTCTGAATATGGCTTCGCACTCTCGCATTAATTCCAGACTTTCTTGACTGACTACCTCAACATCTGGAACAGATCCAAAATAGCGATGGGTCATTGAAAATGTCCGATTCCAGAAATTGGCAAGGACACCGATCAACTCAGCGTTCACTCTTTGCTGAAAATCCTGCCATTGGAAGTTAGTGTCATTCGTCTCCGGGCCACTCGCTACGAGATAAAAGCGGATAGCATCAGGCTCGAACTTCTCCAAAACCTGTGGGAGCCAAACTCCAATTCCTTGACTTTTCGAAAACTTGACGCCTTCGAAGTTGAGGAACTCACTCGAGATAATCCGATCTGGCAGGTGAAGTCCAAGTCCCATGAGTATTGCCGGCCAAATAATCGTGTGGAACGGAATGTTGTCCTTGCCGTGCACATAATAGTGGAGAGAATCAGGATTTTCCCACCATTCACGCCACGCCTCGGGACTCCCATGAAGTGTGGCCCACTCCTTAGAACAGGAGAGATACCCACAAACCGCCTCAAACCAAACATAGATACACTTCTCCTCGAAACCGATGACAGGTACAGGGATACCCCATGAAAGATCACGAGTTACGGGCCTCTCCTTGAGACCCTGTTTGAGCCAACTTTTAGTGGTGGTTACCGCATTCTCACGCCATCCCCTTTGTGCAACCGACCATTCTTCGAGGCGGTTCTGAAACTTGGGCAAACATAAGTAAAGATGAGTGGAAGGACGCCATGAAGGTGTCGCTCCGCACGTCTTGCATCGAGGATTCTCTAGCTCCTTAGGTGTATATGGTTTACCACAAGAATCACATTGGTCTCCCCGAGCCGAAGCTGAAGCGCACCGTGGACAAGTTCCTTCGATGAATCGATCAGGGAGAAAACGTTGGCACGTGTTGCAATAGGCTTGCTCCTCCTCATGGGACACCATGTGTCCCTCGGAATGGAGGGTCGCGAATACATTTTGAGCGACTCCTTTGTGGAAATCTCCCATCGTCTTTGAATAGAGCGAGTAACTGAACTTGAGCTTCCCGACGAGCGTGTCCACAAACTCATTGTGATATCGTGTAGCAACCTCACCTGGTGAAAGTCCCTCTCGATCAGCAGTCACGAGAATTGGAGTTCCATGACAATCGCTCCCCGAAACAAACAACACGTCATCACCACGTGCACGGTGATAGCGAGCAATAACATCTGCTGGTAAGAGTGCCGCTACATGGCCAAGATGTAGTGAACCATTGACATACGGCCATGCTGCCGCAATAAGTACTTTTTTCATTTTTTTCCTTCTGCTTATGTTCAGGTTTATACGTCAGTAACCGCAGTTTCAAACTGAGTGTGCAACAAGCACCAGTGTCCCTCTTTTAAAGAACACTCACATCAAACTAACAGAAGTGACTAGTGTTGTCAAGCAACGCAGGGGTTCGCGAAATCATATTTTAAAGTCACTAATTTATAGAATATATAAGCTTACCTTTTATTTTTTTTATCTTGATTTGATCCATCACGTTTCGATGATCCCTGTTTATTTGCATAGTCATATCAGGAGGAAGTGCGTCACCCTCAATATAGAAAGCGAGGAATTTTCTTCCATACAATTCAAAATAGAAAACCGTTTCTTGCGTCACTTTTTCTTGTTCAATAGATGCAAGGGCCTCTTCGTACCTTTTTCCCATCACTTCCTTCGCCCATTTTTTTACGGGTTTCTCACTATTTATCTCCATTAGAGAAAGCTTTTTATCCATATGAAAATAATACCACATTTAGTAAAAAAGAGATGTCCGAAGAACATCTCTATGTGACTTATCTCCAATTATGCGAAGGTGAGGTGACGCATAGCGAGGAGTCGGAGATTTGGTTCGAACTGTTCCTCCCCTGGAATCGCCAGGAGGGGTGATTCAGAGTGGCTACACATGACACGATTTGTCGGCGGATCTTTCTCCCAAAATGCCTGATCCACGTGTCCATTGAAGATCACGTTCAGGATGTCGAGCGTGTAGTCATACAGCTCACAGATCGCCGCCACTTTTTGCTCTTCGTCGTGGTCAAGAGGGCGATGATGCATGAAGTAACCGATGGCCTCGCGGCAGAACTGTTCGTACCTTTCCGTGTGAAGGATGTGGGCGTGCCAGTAGGGGTCAACCATGTACCCAATTGCATGCATGTTCTGCGGGTTGATAACCGCGACGGCGTAGTACTGCTTCAAGGCATAGATTGCCCGTTCCGATTCCATCGGAGTAACTCCTTGCGAACGCAGGTCGAGTTCGGCCTTTTTCGCGATGCGCGAGTAGTCTTCGCTATCAACGCGTCGTAGAAGTCCCATTTGGCGATCAGACACCTTGATTTGGACGGTATCTGCAACGTTTTTGCACCGAGACTGCCAGTTACCAGGCAAGGGCGTAACGTTATTTACCCACGTTAGCACAGGGTTGAAACCAGTCTGTTTCATATTTTTGCTTTTCCGAAGTGATGTACACTACAGTAATCATCCAATCTCACAATGAGAGTCGGTACTGTGATAAACAGTACTATACATGTTATCTGAAATTTGTAAATGAGATGATCCGATGTTTCAGTCATTCATTGTTTGTAATAAAAAGTATTCTCATAGTATAATGAATTATACAACTATATGGATAAGAAATCAAAAACGTTAGTCGCCATTATCATTCTACTTGTCTTTTTCACCATTGGATATACATTTTATAAAACAATTATCCTTCAGGATTTCATTACTGTTGATACGTCTGATCAAGAAACTGGAGATGAGTCATTAGATAGTCAGGATATCTAAAAAATATGGAAGAAGAATTATTTAGTTCAATAGACCTTGTTAGTCAATGCCTTATTGATGAAGAAAAGACGTCGGCCTTTGACAAATCGATCAGAAGACAGATCAAATCTAATTTTGAAGTTCTTGACATTGGAACAGGGTCAGGAATTTTATCCCTTTTGGCTGCACGAGCAGGGGCAAATCACGTCACAGCACTCGAATTTGACCCATATATAGCAGAGATTGCAAAAAATAATATTAAACAGAATCACTTTGAAAATGTGGTCAAGGTGTGCGTGGGAGATGCAAGAACGTATGATTACGAAAGAAAGAGCCCATTTGATATGGTGCTTATGGAAATGTTGTCTACCGGAATGGTCGATGAGTATCAAGTTCAGGCTAGCAATAACTTGCACTCAAGAAAACTTATTTCTCCTTCCACAATTCTTCTTCCAAATAAACAGATGACCTATGTTACCTTGTCAGAATTTGATTTTACTGTAGGCGGGTTTGAGATGAAGATGGTTAGGCATCTTTGGAATCATAACGAAAACAGGAATCTTTTGGATTTAAAAAGTTTCCCGACTCTTCTTAGTAACATTGATTTTTCCGCATTAATTGAAGAAAAAGGAAAATATTCGATTGAATGCGAGGCAACCAAATCTGGGAAAATAAACAGCATTTATTTTACAAGCAAAACAATTCTCAGCGAAACAATCTCACTCGATGACACAAGCTCTCTAAATGCTCCTGTAGTCATTCCGATTCCCGAAAAAATCGTAAAGATAGGAGAAAAAATAAAATTGGAAATAAAATATAAATTTGGAGGGGGATATGAAAATTTTACTGTTGAATTCGATTGATTTATTGAATAATCGGGATATTAGCCTTTTCTTCGCCGACTCAAATGAGCAGTGTAGACACAAATGTAGATAAATGTTGGGTCATTATTTTTTAATCATAAATATATGAAAGATGTACATAATAAAAAAAACGAAAAAGACGCTGATTTTCTTTCTCAAATACCGAATTGGGAAAAAAAGTATAAGGAATCAGATGAAGCAGCCATATCGTTTAAGAAAGCAGAATGGAAAGACGCAAAAGCAGTCTTCTCTGAGCATGATCTCAAGATTTTTGGTTATGCGGTCATGGAGGATTGGGAGACACCATATATGGAAGAACTTGCAAATATTGCTTCGTCAAAAGGTGGTGTTGTTCTAGAACTAGGTTATGGAATGGGTATTTCTGCTAGGTTTATTCAAAAGAGCCCCATATTAAAACATATTATTATAGAGGCAAATAAGGAAGTTGCGGATGAAGCGAGAAAATTTGCCAAAACTGCTAAATATGAAACTCAGATTCTTGAGGGTCTTTGGGAAGAAGTAATAGATGATGTTGCTGATAACTCTCTCGATGGTATATTATTTGATACATACCCTTTGGCAGAAAAAGAGCTGTATCAAAATCATTTCACTTTTTTTCCGTTCGCCTACAAAAAGTTGAAAAATGGGGGAGTGTTTACTTACTATTCAGATGAAGTCGATAAGTTTGGGGAAGTGCATCTTGCAAAGTTACAAGAAGCAGGATTCCAACTTAAAAACATACATTCTAAAGTTACAAAAGTTACTCCACCAGCTGATTGCGAATATTGGAAAGCGGAGACAATTTTAAGCCCAATGATAATCAAGTAATTTATGGAGGATCTATATTGCTCATTAGCAGTTCCACAGTTTGCGACTTTTTTTGATTTTAGCTTTGCACCGACCTTATTATTTTACGCATATCTTCCCGTAATAGTTATTTCCCTCTTTCTCGGATTTTATATTCTTTTAAAAGATAATTATTCTCTTCAGAGTAAGCTCTTTTTCGGAATCTCGATTTCGTTCTCCTTGTGGGTGCTCAATATTATTGTTCAATGGGTGGGAGTATATGGTCAAATTGTTCATTTCTCCTGGCAAATATCAGCAATTCTTGAAATTTTCATCCCAATATTTGTAGTCTATTTTATTTATGTCTTTGTAGAAAAGAGAGATGCATCCTATTCATTAAAATATTTTTTCTCATTGGTTATAGTAGCAGTAACTTTCTTGACTCCGTATAGCTTCAATATGCAATCATTCGATCTTGCTAATTGTGAATCAAACGTAGGTCCTCTGCTTTATGGAGTGTACGGGTTTGAAATTCTTTCTATTTTTTGGATCATAATGATTGGAATTAAAGGATTAAGGGGTTCATTTGCAAAAAATGAAGACAAAGATTTCAAGGGGCAGATTTTATTTTTGATATCGGGTGCTTCGATTTTTCTCGGTCTGTTTGCCGCATCAAATATTTTTGGAGAAGTAACCCAGATTTATCAAATGAACTTGGTCGGCCCTCTCGGGATGGTTCTTTTTCTTGCCTTTCTATCTTATCTAATTGTAAAGTTTAAGACATTCCATATTAAACTTCTAGCGACGCAAGTTTTTGTATTTTCGCTCTGTGCGTTATTGTTCGCTCTTATTTTTATTAATGAGATTTCTATTAGTCACATAGTAGTTGGTGTAACACTCTTCATGGCTATCATTTTGAGCGTATTCTTAGTGCGAAGCGTCCAAAAGGAAGTAGAGCAGAGGGAAAAAATTGAAAAGTTGAATGAGCAGTTGGAAGGGCTGGTACATTTCATCAGTCATGAGATTAAGGGCTATTTGTCAAAGAGCGCCAGTGTATTTGCGGGGATTATAGATGAAGATTTTGGACCGATTTCTCCCGAGCTCAAAAATGCTTCAGACATAGCTCTCAAGGCAAATAGAGCAGGTGTGGAGACGATTATGACGATTTTGAATTCCGCGAATGTGAAGAAGGGGACAATGACGTTCACTATGGCTCCATTTGATATAAAAGCGTCTGTGCTTGCGCAAGTCGAGGAGATGAAGCCTACTGCGGAGGCAAGGGGTTTGAAATTGGATGTACATATTGAGAATGCCGATTACTTGATAACAGGGGACAAGGAGCAACTTGAAAAGCATGTCATTCGGAATCTTATAGACAACTCTGTGCGCTACACAATGAAAGGAAGCGTAACTGTGTCGCTCAAGCGCCTGAACGACAAAATTCTTTTCACCGTCAAAGACACGGGAATTGGAATAACCCTCGAAGATAAGGGCAGACTATTTACCGAAGGGGGAAGGGGAATTGAATCAGTGAAGGTGAACGTCGCCTCGACCGGCTACGGACTCTTTTTTGCAAAAGGTATCGTTGAAAAGCACGGCGGGCGCATCTGGGCCGAGTCTGAAGGTGCCGACAAAGGAGCGACATTCTTCGTCGAGTTACCAATAAAGAAAGCAATAGCTAATTCCTAATATCTAATTTTTAATAAAAGTGTTGCTTTAAAAAAGTGTTGCCTTAAAGCACAAAGGTTGAACCTTTGTGAATGATGCGGGGGGGGGGTTGAAGCCTGACAGGAAAGTTGAAACTTGAGACTGACAAGGGCGGATTTTCGGCAGCATTTATGAAAATTTTATCTCGTGTTATAATAAGGTAGTTATGAAAATCTCTCCCCTAAAACAACGTGATGAATCAGCATGTGGTCCAACAACTATTGAGATGGTTTTAAAATATTTTAATATTAAACACTCATATAAAGAAATCGCCACTGTTTCAAAATACAAAGAAGAAGAGGGTTTTTCGAATACTGATATAGTATACACCCTCAAAAAATTTGATCTCAATGTGAAAGAGAAAATAAACACGCAGTGGAGCGATCTTGCGTTTTATAATAAAAAAAATAACGTTATCATTCTTTCGTGGATGCTCGATGGATACATCGGTCATGTAAGTGTTCTGGAAAAGATTACCAAAAGTCATATCTACCTTGCAGATCCACACACAGGAACAACTAAGAAAATACAAAAAATAGTATTCATGCGTCTTTGGATGGATTACGACGGTATGTGGTATCCGGTAAAAAATACAGATATTCAGTTACGCTGGATGTGTGTTGCTTCAAAGAAAAAGACCCGAAGTAGATAAATCTACTTCGCAAGAGGTCTGTAAATGTATATCTCAATCCGTGTCAAGGTTTAACCTTGACACGGGCTTTCCTGTTTAGAAATCGGCAACCTCTGCGAGAATGACATGGTGAGCAGTTGAATACTCCTTGATTTTGTGGTAGATTTTAGTCATGAAAAAAATTAGAGCCGGAAAAAAACAGCTTCCCATTGTTATTGAAAAAGACAGTGACGGATTTTATGTTGTTGAATGTCCTGTTTTTGACGGCTGTTATAGTCAGGGCAAAACGTTGGATGAGACAATCAAGAACATTCGGGAAGTAATCGCGCTCATTCTCGAGGAGAAAAACGGACGCGAGATGTTAAGCGTATATTGAACCGAACAGAGGTTGAATCTCTGTTTAAACTTGGAGGTCTTGCCTCCAAAGTGATACGAATTAAATATATGAAGAAAAAACTAGCAATCCAGTTGTCAGTAGTTGCTTTGCTCATTTTCGGGATTTTCATACTGAAAAATGTTTCGAACGATACCTTAGGTGAGCCGACTTTAGTGGATTCATTACCCGAACCAAGTTCGGAGGTTTTGTTTGTTGGTCAGCCCATAGTTACAGGTGGCGAACTTACTATAGGGGATGTAGCAGGTACTTTCACTGGTAGCACCACCGACCAGATAACATATACGAGCAATCCGATTCCAGATAGTGCAGGACTTTTCGTACACACAATGTCAGGATCATTTGGTATTCAGTATGCAACCACTTCTTCATCTGCTAATCCGTTTTCATCATGTGAAAAAGAGTTTGAGGCGACTAGGCCCGAAGTGATAAGCATTTCAAGTCCCGACTCAAGTTGGATTGATTTTAGCGATAAAAAATATGGATACACTTTTAAAATGCCTAAGCACTGGACGGTGAGTCATATCGCGGGATATAGCCAAGAAAATACAAAGATAGATTTTAGCAATCATGCTGTAATTATTACAAAAATTGATTCTGCAGGAGATAATCTCGGTGCAGGTGGCGTATTGGTATGCAATCAATCGGATTTTTCCTCAATTAAAATTGATAGTCAGTATATTTCCAGGTCAAAGACACCAACTATATATGAGATGAGTACTGAAAAGTATTTCAATTTCTGTATTATGGGTACCGCATCGGATAATGGGTGCCGTTCTCCTATTAAACTGGGCAGTAATTTCTATCAAATTGATTATGTTCTAGAAAAAGGTGACACATTCGATTCTAAGCTACTCAAAGACATGGACACTTTGGTCAGCACACTTAAAGCAAGAGTAAATTAATAAAGTTATGAACCGCACAATGGTTCAACCTTTGTGAACTTTGTTGATGACGTGGGGCTGTAGACTTGACATGAAGGTTGAACCTTGGGTTAGTCTAAAGTGAATTTGACATTTTTCGTGGCTATGTATACTTAGGGCAAACACCCTTCATGATACGATATTTTGCCTTTCACAAAATAATTCGTAGATTGAGAAGACTCATAGAAAAAGTGATACTCTATTGTCTTGTATTGTCACTTTTGACATCTCCGACGGCGCAAGTCTTGGCTTATCAAGGCGACTTGTCCTTGCGCTCTCCAATTCAGGAAGATACGAGAGCATTTAGCGAGCTCTTAAATGAACTACAAGCAGGCGACGAGTCGTTAGCTCCCGGGGTGACGACTTCGGATGTGCCGGCAAATGTTGTCAATGAGCCTTCTCCCCTTGAACAACCGCAAGCTCACGTATCAAATGGGACTTCAACCGCGACAAACGCAGAGTCTACACCCACACCTACTCCTACTCCCACCCCTTCCTCGACTCCCACTCCCACTCCTTCTTCATCACCTACTTCGACACCAACGCCGGCACCTTCTCCTACCGCAACTCCATCGGCAGAATCTTCGGCACCCGCGACAGAAGAAGCTGTTGCAACCACAACCGAAGAAATAATTCCTCAAAATGCAAAGTTCAAAAAGAACAGCAATTTATCTATTGAAGACGAGTTAAAGGCAGTTCGAGAACATCTTGTCAGAAATATACTCCCGCAAGTCGCGCTCGACCGACTCACGGCTTTCGAAGAGCAATTGAAAAAGGGTCCGGAAGAAAAAGGCTTACTCGGCAAAGCATATGATTTTGTAATGGGTAACTCGGACGAAGAAAAGGAAAAAGCGGAAGCGGAACGGCTCATCAAACAGGAACCGTTCAAAGTCGAAACCTTCGAGGGGGAAATTAATACTGCTCCTGCGGATAGATATGAGCGAGATTTTTCCCAAGCAAAAGAGCAGGGAAATATGTTCAAGAAGATTGAGAAAATCTTCCAAAATGGAACATCTTTCAATTCGAATTTTGATAAAACAAAAAAAGAGGGAGGCGTACTGACGTGGATTTTCGGCTCGGGAGAAGCGATAGCAGACGCAAGCAATAATCCGAATGACTATCTCGCCCCGGGTGGCGAGATAACTTTTTCACAGGCGCTTCAAGACGAGGCAAACTTGCTCGGCAAAGATCCGCTCACCATGTTGAACTTTGTCCGAAACAACATTGAGTATGTGCCTTACTACGGCTCGAAGAAAGGCTCCTCTCCCACGCTCATTGAACGCGCTGGTAACGACATGGACCAATCCTCGCTTTTGATTGCAATGCTTCGATATAGTGGCATCCCAGCTCGATATCGGCAGGTGGACGCAAAGATGGACATAAGCACGGTTACAGACCTTTTGGGGGTTGATTCTGCCATATCTGCCGCGCAGATTTTGTCGCTCGAAAAAATACCTTACACACTTTACACACAAAACGGAGAGCCGTTTTTCGTCGTCGAACACACATATGTTGAAGCATATATTCCATACGGTTACAGCCGAGGCGCTGACATGAAAGACGGAGGAACGAAGCAATGGGTGGCGATGGATCCTTCTGTGAACTCATATTACTTTGAGCGATTTGCTGATGTGGTAGATATTTTGAATACAAACGGTTTCACTATTGAAAAATTCTTCGATGATTATCTCAACGGAAATTATCCGTCGATGGAGCCACTTGGAGCATTTAAGAGCGAGGTGACAAGATATTTAGCTTCCCATAGCCCTGAATATTATCCGGATCTCAACTATGATGATGCCCTTATGAGGTCTTATACGAACGTTCAAAATCTTGAATTTATTCCGGGCTCACTTCCTTATAAAATTTCTGCAGATTTGAATACATACGATTACATACCATCTGCACTCCGACATTCGATCAAGTTTACTATGCAGAACGATAGCAATAACAACGAGGTGCTTAACTACACAGCCTATGTTTCAGACTTGGCGGATAAAGAACTTCTCATTGCCTATGATGCCGCAACTCCAAATGATCAAACCATCATAGATTCTTTTGATACCATTTATGACGTGGTCCCGCTCTCTATCGTCAACGTAAAGCCGAAAATAAAAATAAACGGCAATGCTGTGGCGACAGGCGGTACACCTACCAGCATGGGGCAGAAGCAAAAGTATTCTTTGGAATTTAAAGTGCCTGTCCGGTCAATTGGCGGAGCAATAACTGAAAATATTTCTGACACAGTTGATAACAAACTTACCACGGGGAACACGGAAGCCATTGCGCTCAATACCGACCGAGTAGTCCCACGCGAAATTCGTCCGAAGGCGGATACACAATCGAGTAGCTTCATCTCCAATCAGATACTCCATGAAAGCTCGCTCAATTACTTGGATAGTTTGCAATACACCCAGCAGGAACTATCAGCCATAATGGGTGCTGACTTTACCCATATTGCCACACAGGCCGCGGTTTCAAACGGTCTCGCCATAACATACAGCAACGGACAGCCCTACTCCTTTGACTGGAAGGGTTTACGAATCGATTCCTCATCAACGGTTAGATATTTTAATAGATTTGGAGATACTATTAATGCTCACAAAAAAGAATTTATTGCACTGTTCGGTCTCCAAGCATCCCAAGACGAGTCCGACATCTTTGAAGACAATTTCAACGTTGAATCAGTGGCGACAGTCAAGGGCTTGAAGCTGGTATCAAGCGGTCGTTTCCCGGGAGTAACAATGCGCAAGATTACAAAGGCGAACGAAAGTGATATTGATTCCCTCAATATCTCCGCAAGCACAAAGTCGGCCTTTCATTCAGCGATAGGTGATGGAAGAAGCATCTACACTCCTACGGCACCCATAACGTACGGACAATGGCAAGGTCTCTTCTATATCACTATTGATTTTGCGGGCGGAGGCGGGACGTATGCTATTGGCGAAGGATTGAATGGGGGGTACACTGTGGAGGTATTTTCAAACGCCGCCCAAAATTGGCTTCGTCATCATACTGGATATGTCGACGCAATCATTATTTCTCCAAGCAATAATCAATCATTCACGAAACCGGCAGATATACAATGGGAAGTCTTCTACACAGCCCATCCTTTCGGTTTAGGGATTTATACCTGGACGGACAAAAAGACAATCAGCTCAGAGAATATTGAAAAGGGCCTTGTAGTTTTCAGTGCTGGTTATGGAGCGCCGCAGAAAGTTACAGTGAAAATAAAAGAAAAGAGGTTAGGTGATTTGTATCCTGGCTTTGATAAATTGTTCTTCAAATACGGATTGAAAAATGACATTCCTCCAGACCTCCTAAAATCAATGGCTTATCAAGAATCATGTTGTACGTACAGCGATGTGTTAAAGCAAAGTATATTTGATGCTAAGGCGTATAGATACGAAGCCCACAAAGATTATGACTGGTACTCTGGTCCAAGTGCAACAGCTGCCGCTCGCATAAAGAGCCATCCAGAGAGACATTTCGCAGTTGGGGGCACTGCAATTCATGGTTCTGTAGAACAGGGTGATCAAGTTCCTTCAAAATCGCAGTATCTTGAATGGAGTAAGCGCATGAGTGGATATCAGGACGGTTTCGATATTAGTGCAGATGAAGATGGTAATCTTACCGCTCAAGAATTGTTAGATAAAAATCCAGATAGGTTCTGGGTCCTGTATAAGGATCCAGGGGAAGATTGGAATTTTACAGCGCAACTTTTACTTGCTTCGAGCTACGGGATTTTGCAAGCAATGTACGAGACAGCGCTAACCAGATTAGTTTTAGCTGACCTTGAGAAAAGACGTCCTGCTACTGATCCAGCCGAGAAACCACAAGATGCTGTGCCAATCATAAATTTATTTGATCCTGATTTGAGTATAAAAATAGGGGCTAATTACTTGAAAATTAAATATAATATAAATGATGAAGACTGGTGGTCAGCTTTAAGAGATTACAATGGGGGTGGTAAAGGGGCAGAAAGTTATGCCGATGCTGTAATTTCAAGGTGGAATAATAAAGAAGGAATATTTAAAGAAATAATCGAATAAACAATATGTCTAAAAATACTATCAAAATTATTACATCAATAGGAATACTCGTAATTTTAGGAGCGAGCTTCTATTATTTTTCAAGTAATTCAAAAAAACAGGACCTGCAAACGACAACTTTGGCACCATCTCCGGATAGTGACTTTGATTCGAGCGACCCGTATGACAGACAAAATCGTATTAATGATGTCATCATTACAAAAGGTAAAGATTATCCGAGATTTTCCTTAACAAAAGATGGTCCTAAGAATCTCATCATTACCTATTATCTGATTAATCTAAAAAATTTACACTCGGAAGACATGAATCTCCGCAGACACTCGGAAGGAATTTTGGTTTTTGAAGAAAAAACTCCCGGAGAAATTAAACTTATTTGGGAAAGTGCGGATGAATTTACTGACCCAAGAGTAAAAGTTGGAGTATACGACCTAACGGCTGACGGAGTAAATGAACTCATTGCTCTTTTGGATAATGATCAAGGTGGAGCTATGTTGGTATATAAGTGGAATGGTGATGGCTTTGACCTGATTACCCCTTACGATGAGCACATCCGTCCAGACGGAAAAGTGTCGCCCTCCCTGGCGTTCGGTGCGGACTCCGGTATGACAAAGATCTACGACGTCGATAAAGATGGTATTCCAGAAATTGTTTTTCCATTTGATATTAGATTAAATTGGGATGAGAGTACATTGAACTTCAACTACCGAAAAGTATATCGTGCCTACAAATGGGATGGTTCAAAATATTATTTATGGAAAGAGCAGAAACAGTCCTTTACCCCGTCGACAACAGAAGATCAATATTCTGTTATAAGTATCTTAAACAGGCTTGAAAATTAGCGAACTTTGCAACAGAAAAGAAAGAGTTTCAGTACGTGAAGAAGATTATATCCCATTAAAATTGTATGGAAAATAAAAAAATTATTATAGATTTAAAAGGAATTAAAAATGAGAATGATATTCAGTATAGATTTTATAAATCTATTGATTGCTTTTATTCTTATTCGGAAAGTGAATTTATTGAAAAAGTAAAAAATGATAATTTAAATGCAAGTTGGGCAGCCTTTGAAGATAATATCTCTGGATTAGATATTAAAGAAAACGGAGAGAGAATTAAAGAATTAACTTTTATTGTTACAAATATTTTAGATTTAAAACAAAAGCTTTCTCAAGAAGCATTAATTAATCTTTTGCTTATTCTTTCTCGTTTAACTGATCCCGCGCAAAGGATAGATGGTATAAACTTCTTTTTTCAAATTCGCCTTAAGGATTATGAGCCAGAAAAAGAAGAATTGCATAGTAGACTTCACAGAGGATTACCTGGAGGTAAAGATATGAATAATTAATTAAAAAATAAATGGAAAAAATAGACAAATTTAACGAAATAATTACAAAACCGTATAAAGGTAGGATAAGTAGAATACATTTTATTATTGCTTTTTTTCTAATCTTACTTTCAATACCAGTATTTATTTTGTTGCTTTATAAACTAAACCATTTAATAAATAGTGAAATATTTAGCAACATTATAAAGTTTATTTGTTTTGCTCTTTTGGTTTTTATGATGGTGGCAATGAAAATAATCGCAACTCGTCGAGGTCAAGACTATTCAACACGCCATGCATCTTTACTTTTTCCACTGCTCCCAGTGTCACTCTTTACATTTTTTAGAGGAAGTGACAAGGGTAAAAATGAATATGGTGAAGAGCCTGTAGGAAGTTTTGTTGAGGAAGTTATACTATACAAATCAGCACCAAAAAAAATAAATCCGATAACTCATAAAATGATAACATAAAGATTTCTGACATCTTTTTACCACTTTTTTACCTAATTAATTTATGAATTACATGAAAACAAAACAAAATATCTTTTCAAAAACCATCTCTGCTTTTTTGGTTGTCGTGATGGTTTTGCCGGCGTTTGTTCCTCATGCTGTTTCGGCCGCGGTGCCGACACCGCAGGGCTCTGTGTCACTCGCTTCCCTTATTCACATTCCGGAGGTTACGATTGGAGCAGAGGTCTATGGAGATATCTCTCGTATTAACTGGGACGAGAAGGTAATAATAAATGGTGAAAGTGTTGCGCTCAACTCTGATGAAGCTCTCAACGTGCTTGACATACCTCTCGATATTAAGGAATTGGTGAAGCAGTATCGGAGCGACAAATCCTCGATTGATGGAACGTTTTTCATGTGGCCTTCGACGAAGACCGAAAAGAAAGGGCTCATGGACGATGGTCTCCAGTTTTCCATTGCGAAAAAACTTGTCGAGGAAGGTCAGCTTCCAGCGAACTATTTTGACCTTGTCGCGCAGGGCTTTGTTCAGCTTGGAAATACTGTTTTTGATGGCGCAAGCGCGAAGGTGTTGAATCCCGAGGCAATTACGCCTGTTGAGCCCGATGTCAAGATTCTTGATGTTACACCTGTTGAACCCGAGACAAAGATAAAAAAAGTTTCTTTGATTGAAAAGATTTGGAATTCAATGGGGCGCGCAGTTGATAACCTGATAGCTTTCCTTACACCGAAGAACGCCTATGCCGATGTGTCATCTGTGAGCCAACGCTCAATCGCATATCTTGTCGGCAAACAAAATACGGACGGGTCGTGGGGCACTGCCACTTCCACTAAATTTATAACGACGGTCGCGGTCCTGGACGCGCTTCAAGTGAATGGGATTACCGGAACGACGACGGACAACGGTGTTACGTGGCTCGATAGTTATATTATTGATAACAATGATTATCTCGCTCAACAATTAAAAATAATGGCTCGAGCCGGAGCTGGCACATCCACAATAGCATCGCTCGTAAACGATATTGACCAAGATACGGGCGGATTTGCCTTTGACCGAAGCTACGAAGCTGACCCCATTACCACCGCGAAAGCAATTCAGGCGCTTCATGCCTCCGATTACAAGGACGAAGGGGGTGAACCGAATGTTACTGCTTCACGCGCAATCACCTATCTCATTGGCAAACAACGATTTGATAACGGATGGAGCGTCTCCCCAAGCGGAGTAAGCTCAATACCCGCGACAAGCGAAGTAATTGAAGCTCTTCTGCTTTGGAAAAACCGCACACTTGGCGCCACAAAAGTAAATGACACGCTTGACCCGGCGGTTTCGTCTTTTGTGAGCACGCAACTATCGAACGGCACTTGGGGAAATGATGTCCTCAACACTGCGCTTGCCTACCACGCAATCAAAGCCGCCGGTCAAACCCCCACCTTTCAACTTAAGACGGTAGAGTATTTCGAACGCGAACAGAAAAGCAGCGGAAGTTTCAGCGACGATATTTATATAACGGCGAAGGTCGCGAAGGCGCTCTCGATTGCAACCAACTCGGGACAACTTCTCATTACCGATATTATCCCAACCTCAATCATAGAGACCGGCACAACGACGGTATTCAAAATTCGGATGACGAATCCCGGCAATTTAGCAGTAGATTCTGGCACGCTTCACATCATTGCGGACGATGTTCTCACTAGTTCGTTCGATTTCCCAACCAACCACATCGTTGTGAACGCGAACTCCTCCACTGACGTTACCGTCGGAATCAACAACACAAGAAACTACCTCGGCGCTGTGAAATTCAAAGTATTCGTCGAGGGAACAAGTGGCGTGATTCATCCGGGGTCGCGGTATGAGGAAACTCTTACCTATGCGGGGGCATCTGACGGCCGTCCGGCGCTCCCAATGTATTTTGTAGCGTACAAAAATGTTTCCGGAGGCAAGGCCGCGATTACCTGGAAGTGGCCGGTGAAGAGCGATCCGAAGCTCAAAAATATTGTGCTCATGTGGCGAGCGGCGGGCACATCTACATGGTCATCGCGTAACATTACTTCAACAACGACCTCGTCCGGCGCGACAGTAACACCTGATGGACTTGTAAACGACGCTCTGTACGAAGTCACGCTTGGAACATCTGATTCTGATAATGCAGGACCTCTTTTCTTTTTTAGCGGAAGTAGTATGGCGTCAATCAAGGCAAGTAGCGTCGTTCAAAACTATACTCACGGAACTGCGACGGGCAAAGTAAAGGCAATCGACGGAATTGTGCCCGAGGTTCAGATTCTCGGCGTGACAGCGTCCACGACCGCGCAGTCCGACAAAGATGGAATATTCCTCCAGAAAGATATTCCATGGGGGACAGGATATGCTCGCGTAAATGATTTTCGTTATGAAGCATACACGAGGAAGTTCGCGACGGCTGACACCAATATTTCGGACATGAATGTATACACGAACCTGAAGCCGGATACTGCAAACCCGACTGTCACCGGCGTTTTTATTGTGGGCGAATCGGACAGGGTGATGGAAAATAAAAAAACGAAACTGATTCAATACACTGTTGGCGATGACATTGGCTCACTCGGAGGCATTGTCAAGAGCGCGACATTCTACTATTACGAACCGAACGATTTAACTTGGCACCTTATTGGTACTGAACAAGGCTTACTCACCGGCACTCGCACGTACGCCTGGACTATTCCGGGCAACCTGCTTGGAACAGGATACAAGATCAAAGTGATTGTTCGAGATTTTGCCGGCAAAGATTCTGCGGAAACGGAATGGGGAGGGACCTTTGAAATTATTGCCGGCAACACTGCTCCAACATTTGTCTTTAGGGCGCCGGTCGCGGGAGTGCCACAAAATGCAGACAGAACGTATGTTATCAAATGGACTGATGATGACCCGGACGACAATGCGTCAATCACACTGTATTACGATTTGGACAATAATCCGAACAACAGCAACCAGGTCATAATCAAGAAAATATTGGAAGATGACCCAATCAATGAATATGTTTGGAACACCTCTCCAATTGCAAATGGCCCCAAGTTCTTGAGAGCCGATATTGATGACGGTCATAACGGGACAGTCAGAGTCTACTCGACTGCCTTAGTAACTATCAAGCATCAAAAACCTCCGCCCGATGTGTTGGAAAAACGTCGACCTGGCTCTGTAGTGGATTTCTAAATTTTTTAGAACTACCGGCCCATGTCAAGGTTTAACCTTGACGTGGGGTGTCCAAAGCGTCTCTTTGGACAGATGGAACACTTTGGACAGATGGAGGGATTGGAGCTAGCGAGATTTGTTGATATACTGTTCGCATGTCAAAAAAGATATTGCTTTCGGGGGTGAAGCCGACGGGGAGGCCGCATATTGGCAATTATTTCGGCGCGATGCGTCAATTTGTGACGTTCCAGGATGAATATGACTGTCATATTTTTATTCCCGACCTTCACGCGCTCACTTCAGTGCAGAATAAGGAAGAGATGAGCCAGGCGATTTTGGATGTTGCGATTGATTATCTTGCAATCGGGCTTGACCCCGAAAAGGCGCTTCTCTACAAGCAATCGGATATCCCAGCTCATGCCGAGCTCGCGTGGATTTTCAATTGCATAACCACGATGCCGTATCTTATGCGAGCCCACGCTTTCAAGGATGCCGAAACGAAGAACAAAGAAATCAATGTCGGAGTATTCGATTACCCGATGCTCATGGCGGCGGACATTTTGCTCTATGATGCCGACCTCGTGCCTGTGGGACTTGATCAGAAACAGCATATCGAGATTGCCCGCGATACGGCGGAGAAATTTAACAGGATTTTCGGCGAGACGTTCAAACTGCCCGAGGCGCACATGATGAAGGAAGTGGCAGTGGTGCCCGGGACAGATGGGCAAAAGATGAGCAAGAGCTACAAAAATACCATTCCTTTATTTGCAACGGATGACGAGCTTAGAGATTTAGTGATGGGCATTGTGACGGATTCCTCCGCAGGAATGCCAAAAAATGTTCGAGCCATTCACGAGCTTCTTCGCGACAAAAACTCTCTCGATACTCTCTACGAAGAAAAAAAGGGGAAGTACAAAGATTTGAAGGAAGCACTGCTCAAAGACTTGACCTCACTCATTGCGCCACTTCGCGAGCGACGTGAAAAAATTGCTAAAGACGAAAAGAAAGTTTTGGAACTTTTGAAAAGGGGAGGGGAGAAGGCTCGTAAAGTCGCCCAAGCCAAAATGGAAATTGTGCGAGAAAAAATTGGCGTGAGGCTCTACTAATAACATCCTTAAAAACTGGAGTTTATAAGGATGATTTAGATTGGGTCCTTTTTATTTTTTTATGTTTGAGCGAAAAAAACTCCGCGAGGGTCTCGCGGAGTGTCTATAGTCTTGCGACCTTCAAGGAGCAACGCCATGAACCGAACATCTCGGTTTTTCATCAAGCGACGGGATCGAGTAGGTCCCCAAGGAGAGACAGCGCGGTTCTTGGGCAAAATAGTTCGTCGGGGTTAGGATTTCCCCCTCCAAGACGAACGCAGGTGGAGAAATGTGCCAGGTCGCGCCCTCAATTCTCTGTTGCTTCTTCCACGCCTTTTGCGCTTCCCCAATCCTCTTGAGATTCTTGAGGCAGGCTTCGCGTTTTTTGACGGAGTTTAAGTTTCCAAATAGTATTGTCGAAACTGGTATCGCAATCATTACGAGGAAAGCGACTACGATGCCGAGGTCGACGACGTTAAACTTAGGCTTGCTGTTCATGCTCATAACTGATGTCAGGTTTCAGGATATTTGGTCTTTTTTGACTTGGAGGCCTCGCCTCCAAGTGGGGGAGGCTTCAATTCAAATTGGCGACAGATAAGCTCCCTGTGCTTCACTGTGTCTATAATGCAGAGTCATTTAGGATTGTCAATAACTTGGAGGCGAGGCCTCCAAGTGGAAAGGCAATCAATCAATCAATCAATCAATCAAGATATCCCGAAAATTCTTTTCACACTCTTTTCTTTCAATAATATCTTTGAGAGAATCAAGGGCAAATTTTTTGTACCCATTGACTGTGTATTGTCCGAGAATAATATCTTTATCGCATATACCTTTTGAATTTGGGACGATATATTCATTCCAGCTGGATTTCACCAACTTGGAGGCCTTGCCTCCAAGTTGGTGAACTTCATTATTTAAATTAACGTAGGCGCTGACATGAAGGAGATACTCATTTGAACTGATATGTGACGCCTTATATTTGCCCTGAAAAAGGCAGCCCGACCGATCGTACCTTTCATTAAAATACATGGTATATCCCGTTCCTAGTCTTTGCATAAAAAGTTCGATACCCTTCTCTGCTACAGGTGTGACGATGAAATGAAAGTGATTGGGATTCAGACAGTATGCAACAAAAGAAACGAGTGGATTCGGCTTTTCATTATCAATTTTTTGAAACGATTTTTCGTACAGACTTCCTATCGGGTCTTCTCTATTAAATTCAGTCATACTAAGAAAGAAGCGATTTACATCGACGATGGAATTAAAAATAGCGCGTTTGTCCACCCCTCGATTGTAGACGTGATAGTACTCGCCCTCAACAAAATTTACTTTTCGCAGTGACATGAATATATTGTAGCACTTGGAGGCGAGGCCTCCAAGTTGATGTATAAGGCCACCCATCTTTGCACTCTCCGCCTCTCGTTAGTTGATAACGGTT